>JAEXBT010000194.1 GCA_023393895.1 Pseudomonadota bacterium | reverse complement strand
CGGCCGCAAAGCCGTAAACTTGGCCCCTGCCCCGGAGACCCGCCTTGGCCACCACCCTCGTTGCATCCGACCTGCCCGGCCTGAACCTCGTCCATCGCGGCAAGGTGCGCGATGTGTTCGACCTCGGCGATGGCCGCCTGCTGATGGTGGCGACCGACCGACTGTCCGCGTTCGACGTGGTGCTGCCGGACCCCATCCCCGGAAAGGGCGAGATGCTGACCCGGATCAGCAATTTCTGGTTCGACCGCACTGGCCACATCATCGCCAACCACCTGACGCATGACGATGTCGCGTCGGTATTGCCGGCAGATACCGATGTCGCGCTGTATGCGCAGCGCGCGGTGGTGACGAAGAAGCTGAAGCCGGTGCCGGTGGAATGCATCGCCCGCGGCTACCTGATCGGCAGCGGCTGGAAGGACTACCGCGCGAGCGGCGCAGTCAGTGGCATCGCGCTGCCGCAGGGCCTGCAGCAGGCGCAGAAGCTGGCCGAACCTATCTTCACCCCGTCGACCAAGGCGGCGGTCGGCGACCACGACGAGAACATCGATTTCGCTGCCGCCGTCGACATCGTCGGGCGCGAGACCGCCGAAGCCGTGCGCGAGGCGACGCTGGCGCTGTACACCTTCGCCCGCGACTATGCGTCCGGGCGCGGGATCATCCTGGCCGACACCAAGTTCGAGTTCGGCACGGACGAGGACGGCCAGCTGCACGTGATGGACGAGATGCTGACGCCCGACTCCAGCCGCTGGTGGCCGGCCGACGAGTACGCGGTCGGCAGCAGCCCGCCGAGCTACGACAAGCAAATCGTGCGCGACTACCTGGAAACGCTCGACTGGGACAAGACGCCGCCCGGCCCACGCCTGCCGGCGGATGTCATCGAGCGCACCCGCGCGCGCTACGCCGAGGCGCTGCAGCGGCTGGCCGGCATCGAGGTGACGTGACGATGCCGCAGCTGGCCGACCGCGAGACCCGGGCGATCGATCGCTGGTTCGCCAGCTACGGCGACGATCATCGCAACAGTGTCAACCAATGGATCCATGTGGCCTGCGTGCCGCTGATCCTGTGGTCGGTGGTGGCGTTGCTGTGGGCGATCCCGGTGCCGGGCACGCTGTTCGGGCCGGGCGCGTTCGCGGCGCTGGCGATGTTCATGACCTGGTCGTTCTACTACCGGCACTCGCGCAGGCTCGGCATGGGCATGCTGGCGGTGTTCGTGGCGATGTCCTGGGCCACGCGCTGGCTGCACCTGCAGCTGGGCAGCGGGCAGCTGGCATTGCTGGCACTGGCGGTGTTTGCGCTGGCATGGGTCGGGCAGTTCATCGGCCACCACATCGAGGGCCGGCGGCCGAGCTTCCTGACCGACCTCACCTACCTGTTGGTCGGTCCGGTCTGGTTGCTCAACAAGCTCTATCGCAAGCTCGGCTGGAAGTACTGAGTGGATGCCGCCGCCAGCCTGGGCCGGCGTGATTTCGCGTGGCTGCTGTTCGTCTGCGTGGTATGGGCGCTGAATTTCCTGATGTCGGCGCTCGGCCTGCGCGAGATCCCGCCGTTCACCTTCACCCTGCTGCGCTTCGCGGTGCTGCTGCTGGCGCTGATCGCCTTCCTGCGGCTGCCGCCGCGCGACCAGTGGCCGCGCCTGGCCGGCGTGTCGCTGCTGGTCGGCGTGCTGCACTTCGCCCTCAGCTTCCTCGCGCTGCGGCTGTCGGGCGATCTGTCATCGCCAGCCATCGTCATGCAGAGCTACATTCCGATGACGACGCTGCTGGCGTGGTGGCTGCTCGGCGAACGTTTCGGCATCTGGACCGGCAGCGCGATCGCGATCAGCTTCGCCGGCGTGCTGGTGCTCGGCTTCGACCCGCACGTGCTCTCGCGCCCGCTCGCACTCGCCACCATGCTGCTGTCGGCGCTGGCGCTCGCCATCGGCACCGTGCTGATGAAGGGCCTGCGCGGCATCGACATGGCCAACCAGCAGGGCTGGATGGCGGTGTTCAGCCTGCCACCACTGCTGGCGATCAGCCTGTGGCTTGAGCCCGGTGCACTGCCTGCACTGGTTGAGGCCAGCCCGGTGGCGTGGATGGGCGTGGCCTATGCGGCACTCGCCTCCTCGCTGCTCGGCCATGGCATCTATTACACGCTCGTGCAGCGGCACCCGGTGGCGTTGATGATGCCGTGGCTGCTGCTGGTCCCGTTGATGGCGATGGCCCTCGGCATCGCGTTCTGGGGCGACCGTCCCGGGCTGCGCGTCTATCTGGGCGGCGCAATGGTGCTGGGCGGCGTGCTGGTGATCGCGCTGCGCAAACGCCTGCACGCACGCCAGGCACAGGCTTCCTCCTGACCCTCCGTCGTTGAGGTCCGGAATTGCACGACTCACGTGGTGGCTGCCTGCTGGCGGGCATCGTTTACCATCGGGGGGCTACGTCCCCCCTCTATCCCTTGATTCCTGCATGCTGCTGACCCTGCTGTGCCTGCCGTTCCTTGCCGCGCTGCTTCTGCCGTTCACCCGCAGCCGGCGCCAGGCGGCATGGCTTGCGGGGAGTGCACCACTTGCGGGTCTGTTGCTGGTCGCCCTGCTGACGCCGGCGGTCATGTCGGGCGAGATCCCTAACATTTGCATGCCGTGGCTGCCCGAGATCGGCCTCGACTTCTCGCTGCATCTTGACGGGCTGGCGTGGATGTTCGCGCTGATGGTCCTCGGCATCGGTGCGCTGATCGTGCTGTATGCCGCCTACTACCTGTACGCCCGCGACAACGCCCCGCGCTTCTTCGCCTACCTCATGCTGTTCATGGGCGCGATGCTGGGGATGGTGCTGTCCTCCAACCTGTTGCTGATGGTGGTGTTCTGGGAACTCACCTCGATCAGTTCGTTCCTGCTGATCGGCTACTGGTCGCATCGGCAGGATGCCCGCCAGGGCGCACGGATGGCGCTGACGCTTACCGCAATGGGTGGCCTGGCGCTGCTGGGTGGCGTGATCCTGCTGGGTCAGGTGGTGGGCAGCTTCGAGCTGGCCGACGTGCTGGCTGCCGGGCCAACGATCCGTGAACACCACTGGTATCCAGCGATCCTGGCGCTGGTGCTCTTGGGCGTTTTCACCAAGAGCGCGCAATTCCCCTTCCATTTCTGGCTACCGCAGGCAATGGCCGCGCCGACGCCGGTCTCGGCCTATCTCCACTCGGCGACGATGGTGAAGGCTGGCGTGTTCCTGCTGGCACGCCTGCATCCGGCGCTGGCCGGCAGCGAACTCTATTTCTGGGTGGTGAGCAGCGTCGGCGCCATCACGCTGCTGGTGGGTGCCTGGTTCGCGATCTTCCAGCACGACCTGAAGGGCCTGCTGGCCTATTCGACGATCTCGCATCTGGGCCTGATCACCCTGCTGTTCGGTTTTTCCACGCCGCTGGCGGTGGTGGCGGCACTGTTCCACATTCTCAACCACGCCACCTTCAAGGCCAGTCTGTTCATGTCGGCCGGCATCATCGACCACGAGGCCGGCACGCGCGACATGCGCAAGCTCGGCAACCTGCGTCGCCACCTGCCGACCACCAGCCTGCTGGCGATCATCGCCTCGCTGGCGATGGCCGGCATCCCGTTGCTCAACGGCTTCCTGTCCAAGGAGATGTTCTTCGCGGAGGCGCTGCAGGCCGGCGGCGACGTGAGCGGGGTCGCATTCTCGGTGGCGGCGTTCCTTGCCGGCGCTTTCGGCGTGGCCTACAGCCTGCGCTTCGTCCACGACACCTTCTTCGGCGAAGGCCCGCGCGATGTCGAGCTGACGATCCACGAGCCGCCGCTGTGGATGAAGGTGCCGGTAGCGGTCCTGGTGGTGCTGTGCCTGGCGGTAGGCGTGATGCCGGGACTGACCATCGCCCCGGTGCTGGCCACCGCCGTGAACGGCGTCCTCGGGGATGCCGCTCCGCGTTACAGCCTCGCGCTGTGGCACGGCATCAACGCTCCGCTGCTGATGAGCGCGGGCGGCGCCTTGGCTGGCGTGCTGCTCTATGCGGGACTGCGACGCAGGGTGGACCTCTACGCGGTGGATAACGTCTCTCGGGGGCGGCGCTGGTTCCAGTGGAACGTGGAGGGCCTGTTCAAGATGGCGCAGCGCTACGCCGGACGCGTCGCCGGCGGCGGCCTCCGCCGCAGCCTGATGGGGCTGCTGCTGGTGACCCTGCTGGTGGGGATCGCGCCCTTCCTCAACGCGACTGCCTGGACGCCGCCCGCGATCAGTCAGCCGATGCCGTTGCTGGGTTGGGTGCTGTGGACCGTGCTGGTGGCCGGCACGCTAGGCACCGTCGCGGTGCACGCACGACGGCTGACCGCGCTGATCGTGATCGGCTCGGTGGGACTGTTGGTCAGCCTGCTGTTCGCCTATCTCTCGGCACCCGATCTCGCCCTGACCCAGTTGCTGGTGGAGATGGTCACCATCGGGCTGATGATGATCGCGCTCAACTACCTGCCCAAGCATTCGGCGCCGGTCGGCGGACGCGGGCGGATCTATCGCGACATCGCGCTTTCCACCCTGGTTGGCGGCGGCGTGGCGGCACTGGCCTACGCGGTGATGACGCGGCCCTCGCAGACGGTCGCCGGTGAACTGCTGGCGCGTTCGCTGCCCGAAGGCCACGGCCGCAACGTGGTCAACGTGATCCTGGTCGACTTCCGCGGGTTCGATACCTTCGGCGAGATCACGGTGTTCGGCGTGGCCGCGCTGGTGGTCCACGCGATGCTGAAGTGGGTACGGCTGCAGCCCGACGAGGTGATGCCCGGCCCGCCCGCGAAGCTGCCGATTCCGGCCGACCTGACCCAGCTGCTGTTCCCGCTCACGCTCACCGTCTCCCTGTTCCTGTTCCTGCGCGGCCACAACGCGCCGGGGGGCGGCTTCATCGCCGGCCTTGCGATCGCGGTGCCGGTGCTGGTCAAGTACGTGCTGCAGGGCGCGCGCACGGTGGAAGCCACCTTCGGCTTCGACTACCTGAGAGGCATCGCACTGGGCCTGATCGTCGCGGCGATTGGCGGGCTGGGCTCGCTCCTGTTCGGCTTGCCCTTCCTCACCAGCGGCTATGCGGAACTGTCGCTGCCGGTGATCGGCAAGCTCTCGCTGGCGAGCGCGCTGGTGTTCGACACCGGCGTCTACATGGTCGTGTTCGCGAGTGCGCTGCTGATGCTTTCCACCATGGGCACGGTGCACCAGCGCCACCGCCCGCAACCGGAGACCGCCTGATGGAATGGGCCCTCGCCAGCGCGATCGGCGTGCTTGCCGGCAGTGGCGTTTACCTGATGCTGCGCTCGCGAACATTCGACGTGATCCTGGGGCTGACGCTCGCCTCCTACGCCACCAACCTGCTGATCTTCGCGGCCGGCGGGCGGTTGCGCCCCGGCATGCCGCCGGTACTGCGTGACGGCGTGGCGCCCACCCTGGACAACTATGCCGATCCCCTGCCGCAGGCGCTGGTGCTGACCGCGATCGTCATTTCCTTCGCCATGACTGCCGTCACGGTGGTGGTAGCCATGCGTGAGCACGCCGACCTGCACAGCGACCACGTGGATGGCGAGGAGCCGCGCCGCAAGTGATGCAGCATCTCGTCCTCGCCCCGATCCTGATTCCGCTGCTGGCCGGCGCGGTGTTGCTGCTGCTCGAGCGAAAGCACGAGGTCGGCGTCCTGCGCAACGGCGCATGGATCAGCATGGCGCTGTTGCTGGCGGCATCGGTAGCGCTGCTGGCGCGCGCGTCCGCGGGCACCATCGATGCCTACCTGCTGGGTGACTGGCCAGCCCGGCTGGGCATCACCCTGGTGACCGACCGGCTGGGTGCGCTCATGGTGTTCACCACCACTCTGCTCGCGATCCCGTGCCTGCTGCATGCCTGTGCCGGCTGGGACCGCCGCGCACTGCATTTCCACAGCCTGTTCCAGCTACAGCTGGCTGGTCTCAACGGCGCCTTCCTGACCGGCGACATCTTCAACCTGTTCGTGTTCTTCGAAGTGCTGCTGATCGCTTCCTACGGGCTGCTGCTTTCGGGTGCGCGCGGGATGCGTATCAAGGCCGGCCTGCATTACGTGGTCTTCAACATCGCCGCCTCGACCCTGTTCCTGATCGCACTGGGGCTGCTCTACGGCATGCTCGGAACACTGAACATGGCGGAGCTGGCCGATCGCATCGCCATGGCACCGGCCAAGGACGCGCCGCTGCTACGCGCGATCGGCGGCCTGTTGCTGGTCGTTTTCTGCGCGAAGGCAGCCCTGCTGCCGATGTACACCTGGTTGCCGGACACCTATTCGCGCGCGCCTGCGGCGGTCGCTGCAGTGTTCACCATCATGACCAAGGTGGGCCTGTATTCCGTGCTGCGGGTGGGCACGCTCATGTTCGGCGCACACGCCGGCGAGCTGGCCGGGTTCGCCTGGGGCTGGTTGATGCCGGCGGGCATCGCCACCGCGATGCTGGCCGCGCTTGGCGTGGTGGGCGCTACCCGTCTGCGGATCGGCATCGCCTATCTGGTACTGCTTTCGGCTGGCACGTTGTTCATCGCCTTCGCGCTCTCCACCCCGAGCAGCATCGCCGCCGGCCTCTATTACCTGCCGCACAGTGCATTCGCGACCGCGGCCCTGTTCCTGCTGGCCGAACTGATCCAGCGCGTGCGCGGCGATACCGGCGAACACCTGCTGCAACCCGGCCCCATCGCATCGCGGTCGCTGCTGGGCGGCATGTACCTGCTGGCGGCCATTTCCGTGGCCGGACTGCCGCCGCTGTCGGGCTTCATCGGCAAGGTGACGATGCTGGGCGCAGCCATCGGCCTGCCCGCGACCGCCTGGATCTGGATGGCGATCCTCGGCAGCAGCCTGCTGGCGATCATCGGTCTGGCGCGCATCGGCACCCGGGTGTTCTGGCGGGTCGAGAAGCGGCGTCCCGATGCCGCGGACGTACCACCACCCGGCCGGCTGGAGGTGGTGGCCATCGGGATCCTGCTTGCCTACGGGGTGGCCATGACGGTAGCCGCCGCCCCGATACTGGAGTTCACGCGCGCCACGGCGGCCCAGTTGCTCACCCCCGGCGCCTATCTGGAAACGATGCGCGGGACGACGCCACAGATCAGGGAGCCTTCGCCATGAAGTCGCGCTTCCTGCCCTCGTTTCCGCAGAGCATCACCACGTTCCTGTTCTGGTTGCTCCTGATCGACCGGATCGACACCGCCAACATCCTGTTCGCACTGCTGCTGGCGTGGGTGATGCCGCTGATCGCCTCCCGGCTCGAACGCGAGTTCGCGGTGGTCGGGCGAGTGCGCCACCTGCCGCTGCTGGGCGTGCGGCTGCTGTGGGACATCCTGGTCGCCAATCTGACGGTGGCCCGGCAGGTGCTCGGCCGCAACGACCGCCTGCAGTCGGACTTCGTCTGGGTGCCGCTCGACCTCACCAACATCCACGGCATCTCGGCACTCGCCAGCGTGATCACGCTGACCCCGGGGACGGTATCGGCCGAGCTTTCCGAGGACCGGAAATACCTGCTGGTGCATTGCCTGAACGTGCACGACAAGGCAGCGATGATCGAGGAGATCAAGACCCGCTACGAGGCCCCACTGAAAAAGGTGTTCCCATGATCGATCTGGCCATCCTGATCGGGCTGCACGTGGTCGCCATCGCGATGCTGATGTCGCTGTGGCGCCTGCTGCGCGGGCCGGCCGCGCCCGACCGCATCCTGGCGCTCGACACGCTGTATGTCAGCACCATCGCCCAGCTCATGCTGCTGGGCATGTATCTGGAAAGCGAGATCTACTTCGAGGCCGCGCTGATCATCGCCATGCTGGGCTTCTTCGGCACCGTGGTGCTGGCCAAGTACGTCATCCGCCGGGATATCGTCGAATGAAGCTGGCATTGGACATCGCGATCATGGCGCTGCTGGCGACCGGCGTGTTCTTCACCTTCCTCGGCGCGTTCTCGCTGGTCAAGCTGCCCACTTTCTTCCAGCGCATCCACGGCCCGACCAAGGGCAGCACGCTGGGCGTCGGCTGCCTGCTGGTCGCCTCGATCCTCTACCACTGGCAGTACGGCATCGGGCTGCACCCGCGCGAACTGCTGATCGTGGTGTTCCTGTTCCTGACGGCGCCGGTTGCCGCGCACATGATGTCGAAGGCGGCGCTCAGCCTGATGGACGAGGCCGATCGTCCGCAGCCACCCGCCGAACCGGGCCGGCCGGCGACCCATGCCGAGCAGGACGTCCACGCCAATCGCGGCGACTGAGTACGAGGATTCGGACCGACATCTTGCGGTCATGGACGTTTCATGATCACCGACAAGCATGGCCATGCCCCCCATGCCCGTGTGCTCCCCATGCGACTGCACAAGACCGCCAAGGCCCGCGATGCACTCATGCGCAACGGACCGGAACTGAGCCAAGCCGAACGCCGCATCCTCATTCTTTGCGACGGACGTCGCAGCCAGGCCGATGTCATCAGAATGCTCGGCGAGTCCAGCGGCGATTCCCTGAGGCTGCTTCAGGCACAGGGCTTCCTCTCGCCAACGGTCGATGGCGCCCCGGAAGGTGCCACGATCGGCGCTCCTTCCACATCGCCGTGGCGACGCATAGGCCTAGGTTGGCTGGGTGGCGACCGCGGTGAACGTTCATCGCCTGTGCCCGAGCCACAGGACAGTGCGCATCCCCAGCCTGATCCCGCGACCGTGCATGCCGACCTGTCACCGGGCCTGCAGGCTCCGCCAGCCCGGCGCAGTGGTAGGCGGTCGCTTGCGGCCAGCAAGATGTACCTGATCGACATGCTGCAATTGCAGCGCACGCCCGAGGCCAGCGCACTGGCCGTGGACATCCAGATGGCACCCGACGAGCAGGCACTGGTGGCGCGCTTGCTGGATGCGCTGGACCATATCCATTCGGTCGCTAAGCCCAGCTTGGCGATGCGCATTGCCGAACGTCTCCTCGAAGTACTTCCCGAGGCCTACCTGGGACTACTTGAGGCGAGGCTGGCCCATCATGCGCCGGACGTCGCGCCGAGCAACGTCATCGCCCTGCAGGCGCGTGGCTGATGGCGGCGCCTCAGGAGCATCCTTCGACGTAATCGACCTGCGGCGGTACACCAAGGCGCCATTCCGTCACCCTTCCTGCGGCGTTGGTTTCGAACACCAGTGCGCTGCCGCTGGCATCGTCAGCGATCCGCAGGTACTGGCCGTCGGTGTACTTGTGGGGCTGCACCTCGATGCGGCCCGGGTAGAGCTTCTCAATCTCTGCACGAGTCATCCCGACCCTGCCGCCGCCCGGAGCAAGCAGCTTGTCGTTCTCGACGCTGTAACGGACGAACTTTCCGCCCTCGAACATGAAGGCGAATTCCGCCGGCACCTTCACCCAGGCCGGATACAGGTGGGTGCAAGTGCTGCCTTCAGCAGGCGAATCACCCTTGAGCTCGCCACCCCAGGCGCCCCGGAAAGCCGCATTGTCCATCCCGAAGCGCAGGGCGTCATAGCCGTCCCAGCGCGCCAGATCGCGGTCACCGTCCGGCGTGCTGGATGACGGCATCGGCGCGTCCACAGGGTCGGTGACGGGTGGCGGCGGAATCGGCGCACCGACGGACGCATCCGGCGTCGTGGCAGGCGTAGCGGGATCGGGGGTTGAAGGGGTACATGCGGAAAGCGCGAACAGGCAGGCTGCCGCAAGGATGCAGGTCCGGCGGGTGTTCATGGTCGACATTTCCAGTCATTGGGGACGGCCAGCCTCCTGCGCCCCATGTGAAAGGCGCGCATGCATTTCACCCGAGTCGTTCAGGTTTCGGGCATTCTGGTACCGCGCGGTGTCCGCGCGGACCTGTGGCCCGGGGGGGGGGACCGCTGGAGGGAGCCCGCTTGCAAGCGATCGAAGCCGACATCACCCGCCTGCTCCAGCAAGCCCGCGGTGGCGACCCCGGGAAGCTCGACGCCGTGTTCGACGCGCTCTACCCGGAACTGTGCCGGCTTGCCAACTCGCGCCTGTCGGGGCGCGAGGCCACGATCACCCCGACGTCGCTGGTACACGAGCTCTACCTGCGGGTGAGCGCGGGCGCACCGCTGCAGGTGGTGGACCGCCAGCACTTCTTCGCCGCCGCAGCACGCGCGATGCGCTGGATCCTGATTGAGAACGCGCGACGCCGGCAATGCGAGCGGCATGGTGGTGGCCAGGTGATGATCAGCCTGGACGATCAGATCCCCGACGCGCCTTCGTCCAGGACCAGCGTACTCGCGCTCGAACAATGCCTTGAGGCGCTCGAGGCCATCAGCCCGCAGCGCAGACAGGTGGTCGAACTGCGCTTCCTGGCTGGAATGGAGTTCTCCGAGATCGCTGGCTTGCTCGACGTCTCGGAGCGCACCGTCTATCGCGATTGGGAACGCGCGCGGGCCTTCCTGATGGCGATGCTGGAAGAGGCGCACGATGAACGCTGACCGCCTCGCTGCATGGCAGGCGGCCGACGCCGCGTTCGACACGTGGCTTGACCTGCCCGAGAGCGGACGCGAAGCGTGGCTGGCAGCCCAGGAACTTTCGCCGCCGGTGCGCGAGCGACTGCAGCGGATGATCGCCGCCCATCTGCATCAGGATAGATTTCTTGATGCGTCGTCACCCGGAGCCCTGAGTGGACGCGAGGTCGGTGGCTGGACGCTTCAGGAAGAACTGGGCCGCGGTGGCATGGCGGTCGTACACCGCGCGTATCGCCAGCAGGGCACGACCCGCCAGCAGGCCGCGGTCAAGATCCTCACGTTCGCGGCATTGGGTGCCGCAGGGCGTGAACGTTTTGAACGAGAGGCAGCCATCCTCGCTCGGCTCAACCACCCCAACATCACCCCGCTGATCGATTCCGGCACCACCGGGGACGGTACCTGCTGGATGGCAATGCCCTTGGTGGAGGGCGAACGCATCGACCAGTACTGCGACCGGCGTGGTCTGGACGCACACGCCATCATCTCGCTCGGTCTGCAGGTCTGCGATGCGGTTTCAAGTGCACATCGGAGGCTGGTGGTGCATCGCGACCTCAAGCCTTCCAACGTGCTGGTGGACGACGCCGGCCACGTCCGCCTGCTCGATTTCGGCATAGGCCAGTTCACCGACCAGGAAGGCGACTTCACGCGGACGCGCTGGCGCGCCCTGACTCCCGGCTATGCCGCGCCCGAACAACTGCACGGCGGACCTCCCAGCACCGCCATCGACATCTACGGCCTGGGCGCCCTGCTGCATCGCCTGCTGACCGGGCAAGTGCCGGTGGATACCGAGCGCAACGCGACCACCCGTCCATCATTGCTGGTGAAGGACTCAGGCCACGCCTACCACCGGCACTACGCCCCGCTCCGGAGCGACCTCGACCGCGTATTGATGAAGGCACTGGCAGAGGAGCCCGGGCATCGCTATGACAGTGTCGATGCCCTGGCGGCTGACCCGCGGCGATGGCGCGACGGCTACCCGGTGCTGGCCCGTACACCGAAGCTCGGCTACCGCCTGCGCAAGTTCGCCGGCCGCCACCGCACCGGTGCTGCCGCCGGCGCTCTGCTGCTGCTGAGCCTGGCTGGTGGCATCGGCGCGACCCTGTGGCAGGCGGAGCAGACGCAGCGCGAGGCCGACAACGCGCGCAACGAGGCGCAGCGGGCACGCGTGGAAACGGACAAGGCGCGACAGGAGGCACAGCGCTCGCAGCAGGTGCTCGACTTCCTGCAGGCCATCTTCACCTCGACCGAACCGGCAACGGAGAAAGGGGTGCCGGACGCACTTGAACTGCTCGAGGAAGGGCCCGCCGGGCTCGTGAGGACGTCCTGCCGAACGATCCAGCGGTGGCTGCCGACATCCTGCTGCTGACTGGCTATGCGCGCATGCATTTGAGCCGCTACGACGAAGCCGTGGCTGACCTCGACGAGGCAGAGTCGCTGTTTACCCGGCACCGTCCGGACGCCCGTTACGAACGGTGGCGCACGCATCTTCATCGTGCCGCCATCGCCCGAGTCCGAGCCCAGCCCGAGGTCACCCTTCGGCACGCGCGGGCCTCGGAGGCCCTCAGCCGCACCGGCCCGGGCTTCGGTATCAGCGAACGCGTCGACAGCCTGTACAGCCTCGGCATCGCCCTGTACTACAACCAGGACGAAGACGCCGCAGTAGCGCACTTCCGCCAAGCGCTGGATGAACTGGCCGGCACAGAACTGGAAGGCAGCGCGCAACACCTCGAGCTGCTGAACGCCGTGGCGACCTCGCGCACCCGCAATGACACCGAGGGCGCGGAAGTGCAACGCCAAGCGGAACAGCGCCTGCAGCTGGCCGAACGCCTGTACGCCGGTGATCAGGGCCGGATTGCCCATACTTGGGCACAGGTTTCCAAGGACCTGATGCTGGTTCCCGGGCAGGCGGGCCGCGCGCTGGATCTGGCGCGACGCGCGCAGGACGCCGCCAGCCGCGTATTCACCGGCCCCCACTACAACAAGACCAATCCAGCCTGCAATCTGGGCGAGCACCTGGCGTTCGCGGGCCAGTGGCAGACGGCGCTGCCGTACTACGATGCCGGCATCGACAACGCACGCAGCGTGGATCAGCGCGACTACGGCCAATGGGCCTGCCTGCGGGGGCGCGGCTACGCCAAGGCGGCTCTGGGCCGCCTTGAACCGGCACTGCAGGACATGCGAGAAGCCCGCGCGGTGATGGCCGGGCTCGGCGACACCGGCAGCTGGCAGGAGCTGGATGATTGCGGCTTGCTGGCCTCGGTGTTGCTGCGACTACGACGCATCGACGAAGCCGGTACCGTGTTGCGTGAATGCGTTGGCAGCTCGCAATCCGATGCCCGCCACTGGCGGATGGCCCGTGCCGAATGGCTGCATCGCACAGGTGCCGGCGACGAGGCCACGCGGATCACCGATGCACTGCGCCGCGAATACGCTCCCAGCCCGTTGCGACGCAACTGGATGCGCCCGTGGATGCTCTCGGCATTGCTGGCGCATGAAGCCGGGGACGGCGGCGCGATCGGACAGTGGTCCAAAGAGCTGGGCGAACACGCTGCGCTTGAGCCACTCGCGAGCTGCCTTTCCCGCCCGAGCGAAGCGAATTGCCTGACGTTCCCCTGATTGCAAGCGCACCAGCAGGGGCGTCAGCGCCCCGGATCGAAATGCTTCTTCAGACCCGCCCAGCAAGCGGTGTAATCAAGCTGGCGATGCGGCGCGTCCACCGCCTGCACCGTGGGACGGATCACTCCGCGGGACTCGAACATGAAGGCCATCGTGTCCCCGATGTAGTCGGGCTTGGAGGTATCGCTGCGCGAAGCCTTCTCGAAAGTCGCCGCATCCGGACCATGCCCCGCCATGCAATTGTGTAGCGAGCCACCGCCGGGCGCGAAGCCTTCGGCCTTGGCGTCGTAGGCACCGTGGATCAGGCCCATGAACTCACTGGCGATGTTGCGGTGGAACCACGGCGGTCGGAAGGTGTCCTGCATCGCCAGCACGCGCGGTCCGAAGATCACGAAGTCCAGGTTCCCCACGCCCGGGGTATCGGTGGGCGAGGTCAGCACCAAGAAGATCGATGGATCGGGATGGTCAAAGCTGATCGAACCGATGGTGTTGAACTTGCGCAGGTCGTACTTGTACGGCACGTGGTTGCCATGCCAGCCCACCACGTCCAGCGGCGAGTGGCCGATGTCGGCACGCCACAGGTGCCCCTGGAACTTGGCGATGAGTTCGAAGTCGCCTTCGACATCCTCGTAGCTGGCGCAGGGCGTGAGGAAATCGCGCGGATTCGCCAAGCCGTTGCTGCCGATCGGCCCCAAGTCAGGGATGCGCAGGAACGCGCCGAAGTTCTCGCAGACATAGCCGCGCGACGCGCCATCGGGCAGTTCGACCCGGAAGCGCACGCCACGCGGGATCACCGCGATTTCCTGCGGTTCGACTTCCAGCACGCCGAGCTCGGTGGCGATCACCAGCCGACCCTGCTGCGGCACGATCAGCATCTCGCCGTCGGCATCGTAGAAGAAGCGGCCGTCCATGCTCTTGTTCGCCACATACAGGTGCACGCCGATGCCGGTCCCCGCGGCGGGCGAACCGTTGCCGGCCATGGTGAACAGGCCGTCGATGAAATCGACCGGCGTCTCCGGGATCGGCAGCGGACTCCAGCGCAACTGATCCGGAGTGACGGGGCCATCGCCGAAATCATTGTGGAAATGGTTGTGATGGAAGAGCGCGAACTCGCCATGCATTGCCGCGGGGCGGATCCGGTACAGCCAGCTGCGGCGGTTCTGATGGCGCGGCGCGGTGAACGCCGTGCCGGTCAGCTGCTCCGCGTACAGGCCATGCGCCACCACCTGTGGAGAATTTCGCCCGTCCGGAAGGGTGCCGGCGATGGCCTCGGTGGCGAACTCGTTGCCGAAGCCCGACATGTAACCGGCCTGATTGATGCGCGGGCCATCATGGCGCGGCATCGGGATCACGTTGCCTTCGTTCGCCATCTCCGCTTCTCCGTCAGAGCACGCCGCGCTTCATCTGGTCGCGTTCGATCGACTCGAACAGCGCCTGGAAATTGCCTTCGCCAAAACCTTCGTTGCCCTTGCGCTGGATGATCTCGAAGAAGATCGGCCCGAACGCATTCTGGGTGAAGATCTGCAGCAACTTCTGCTTCTTCGTCGCCGGATCGGCGTCGATCAGGATCGAGTTCCTGCGCAGGCGCTCGACGTCCTCGCCGTGGTCCGGCACACGCTGGTCGATCACGTCGAAGTAGGTGTCGGGCGTATCGAGGAACTTCACGCCCTTCGCGTGCATCGCCTCGACGGTGTCGTAGATGTTGTTGGTGAACAGCGCGATGTGCTGGATGCCCTCGCCCTTGTAGTCACGCAGGTATTCGTTGATCTGGCTCTTCTGGTCGCTGGACTCGTTCAGCGGGATGCGCACGATGCCGTCGGGCGCGGTCATCGCCTTCGACAGCAGGCCGGTCTTGGCGCCCTTGATGTCGAAGTAGCGGATCTCGCGGAAGTTGAACAGCTTCTCGTAGTAATCCGACCACTTCTGCATGTTGCCGAGGAACAGGTTGTGCGTCAGGTGGTCGATGAAGGTCAGCCCGAAGCCCTTCGGCTGCGGATCCACGCCCTCGAACGGCACGAAGTCCGCGTACAGGTCGCCCTTGCCGGCATCGACCAGGTACAGCATGCAGTCACCGATGCCCTTGATGACCGGCGCGTCCACCGCCTTGCTCTCGGCACGGAAGTCGATCGCCTCGCCGCCATGGGCGATCACGTGCCGCAGCACCTCGTCCGAGGGCTGGCTGAAGTTGATGGCGAAACCACAGGCTGAGGGGCCGTGCTTGCCCGAGAAATCGGAAGCGAACGAATCCGCGGTTTCGTTTAACAGGAAGTTGATGCCGCCCTGGCGGAACAGGGTGATGTCGCGGTCCTTGTGCTTTGCGATCGCGGTGAAGCCCATGCCTTCAAGGTACTCGCGCATGCGCGCACCCTCGCCCTGCGGCGCGGCGAACTCGACGAACTCGAAGCCGGCAATGCCCATCGGGTTGTCGAAGGTGGTCGGGGTCATCCCGATGTCCTGGTCGGTGACGGCGCGCTGCACGGACATGTCGGCTCCTGGCGGTGAACAGTTGCGGGGGACGCCTTTATAGTTTCAAATGAAACCATCTGCAAGCTGCGGTGCGGTATGGCGGCAACGGTTTCACATGACATCCCGATCACGCTGGAACTCGAACGATTCCTGCCGTATCGCCTGTCGGTGCTGAGCAACCGCCTCAGCGATGCGATCGCCGACGTGTACGCCGAGCGCTTCGGCATCGGCATCACCGAGTGGCGGGTGATCGCGGTGCTGGGCCAGTTCCCCGGCATCTCGGCGAACGAGGTGGCCGAACGCACGGCGATGGACAAGGTGGCAGTGAGCCGTGCGGTGTCATCACTGCTGGAGAAACGGCTGCTGGAGCGCGAACTGCATGACGAGGACCGGCGCCGCTCGGTGCTGGCATTGAGCCGCGCGGGCAAGCGCATGCACGCGCAGATCGCCCCGCTGGCGCTGCACATCGAGCGCACGCTCTTGGCGAAGCTGGACCCGCGCGAGCGGGCGCAGCTGCATGCGCTGCTCGCGAGGCTCGACGAAGCGGTGGAAGACCTCGGCTGATCGCCGAAAACGACGACGGCCACCGAAGTGGCCGTCGTACGAGTGTGCCGCGTGGGCTACTTCACGCCGTGCATCAACCGCTGGATGAGCGGGGCGATCAGGAACAGCACCACGCCGGCACCCACCAGGGCCATGAAGCCGAAGTTGTAGCCGGACTGTGCTGAGGCCACGGTCATGCCGCCTTCGCCGCTGACCTTGCCGGCAAAGATGCCCGCCAAGTTGTTGCCGATGGCGATCGACAGGAACCAGCAGCCCATCGCCAGCCCGGTGACCCGCGCCGGCGCCAGCTTGGTGGTCATGGACAGGCCGATCGGCGACAGGCACAGCTCTCCCACTGACTGGATGACATAGACAATGAACAGCGTCCAGAACGGGATCTTGCCGGCATCGTTGACCAGGCTCGAGAGCGCGTAAACCAGCAGCAGGAAGGCAAGGCCGTTGAAGATCAGGCCAAGGCCGAACTTGCGGGGGATGGAAGGATTGTTCCGTCCCATCCGCACCCAGAGCCAAGCCAGTACCGGCGCCAGGGTGATGATCGCCACCGAGTTGACCGACTGGAACCAACCCACCGGGAATGTCCAGTTCCAGTTGGTGAACTCGCGGTCCACGATGTTCTGCGCCAGGAAGTTGAAACTGGCGCCCGCCTGTTCGAAGAACATCCAGAACAGCACGTTGAACGCGAAGATGATCAGCATCGCGATCACCATGTCGCGCGCCACGCTGCCCTCGCGCACACCCTCGATCAGCAGCATCACCGCCGGCACGATGAACAGCGCCATCAGGATCCACTGCAGCACGCCCGCATCGATGGTGAGCAGGAAGTAGAAGACCGGGATGGCGAGCAGCGCACCGACCGCGACCATCGCCACGCGGCCCATGCCCTCACTGCCCACCGGCGGCAGGCCCACGCCGCGCAGCTGGTGGCGGCCGAACCAGAACCAGATCAGGCTGATCACCATGCCGATCGCCGAGACGATGAACACGATCTTGTAGGCCGGCATGTCGGGCGAGCCGCCGAACATGCGCTCGGCCAGCCAGCCGGTCAGGATCGGCGCGATCATCGCCCCCAGGTTGATGCCCATGTAGAAGATGGTGAAGCCCGAATCGCGGCGTTCGTCACCCTGCGCATAGACCTTGCCGACCAGGGTCGAGATGATCGGCTTGAACAGGCCGTTGCCGACGATGATCGTGGCAAGCCCCAGCTTGAGCATGTCCAGCTGCGGCAGCGCGACCATGAACAGGCCTGCCGCCATGATCACCGCGCCAAGCAGGATCGCGCGCTGGTAGCCGATCAGCTTGTCGGCCACGTAGCCGCCGAAGATCGCCGCCGCGTACACCAGTGCGAGGTAGGCACCGTAGAGTTCGCTCGCCGGCTTCTCGCCGCTGGCGTCACCACCGAAGAATTGCGCCACGATGTACAGCGTCAGCGCCCAGCGCATGCCGTAGAACGCAAACCGCTCCCAGAATTCCGTCATGAACAGCATCCACAACGGACGCGGATGGCCCATCATCTGCGGATATGAAGGTGGCTGCGTGCCGCTCGGCGGCTGCTCCATGCCCGGGCCGCTGGGCTCGACGCGATCGGTCGCGGTTGTATTCATTCGGTATCCCCGTGTTCCATGCAGAAGTGGCGTCGCCACCGCGGGCGACAGGCGAGGATTACCGACGCACCCCCTCCGCGTCAAACCCGGGGCGCATTCATCGATGTCTTCAGTCGCCCTTGCCGAGATAACGCGCGTCGTCGAATGTCGCGCACCACTGCGGACGGTAGGCAACGATCAACGCCATGGTGCCACCGGTGAAGAACGCCTCGCCGAAGGACATCGGAATCGCGGCCACCAGATAGGGCAGCGCCTCGCCACCGAGCCATTGGGTCATCGCCGCCTTCGCCAGCACCGAGGCCAGCATCGCCAGGAAAGCCGCGAAGAATGCATTGCCGATGATGTAGACGAAGATGTGCGCCGGCAGCTTGCGGTTGAGCAGCGCGCCGAAAGCCACCGTCACAGCCACCGGCAGCGCGTCATGGACAAGGAAGTCCCAGCCCCAGCCGAGCCAGACCCGGCCGAGTACCGCCCAGGCGGCGCTCACCACTGCCAGCGCAAGCAGCGCGAAACGCGCGCCGAACATCAAGGCCGCGATGCTGGCGCCCAGGAAATGCAGGCTCACGCCCATCACCGACTGGGTGTTGAGGACTCGCAGGCAAATCACCACCGCAATGAAGATGCCGAAGATGCGCTGGGCTTCCGCATCACCGTGCACCCTGTCCCAAGGCAGTCGCCGCACCGCCCAGGCCAGCACGGCCACGGCCAGCAGCAGGCCCGCCCAGCGCACTTCCGAGGGAAGCGTGAGGTTCACGGTGCGTGGCTGTCCTCGCCGTATCCGCGTTCGGGGCCCAAGGTGGTGCGAACCTCGAACAGTTCCGGAAAGAAGGTGAGGTCGAGTGCGCGCTTGAGGAAATCCACGCCGGAGGAACCGCCGGTACCGCGCTTGAAGCCGATGATGCGCATCACCGTCCGCATGTGGCGGAAGCGCCACAGCTGGAACTGGGTTTCCAGGTCCACGAGGTCCTCGCACAGCGCGTACTCGCGCCACCATGTGCCGGTGTCCTCGTAGATGCGCTCGAACACCGCCACCAGCTCGCGATCAAGCACATGCGGCTTCGACCAATCACGCTCGATGTGCTGCGCGGGCACCGCATGCCCCCAACGCGCGAGGTAGCGCAGGAACTCGTCGTACAGGCTAGGCGCCTGGAGCACGCGGCTCAGTGCGGCGAAGGCCGCCTCGTCGTGACGGAACACCTTCACCATGCCGGCATTCTTGTTGCCGAGCAGGAACTCGACCGTGCGGTACTGCAGCGACTGGAAACCGCTCGAGGGGCCAAGCACCTCGCGGAACTCCATGTACTCGGAAGGCGTCAGCGTTTCCAGCACCGACCACTGCCCGGTCAGCTGGTCGAGCACGCGCTTGCAGCGCGAAGTCACCTTGCCGAACTGCCAGACCCGGTCATTGCGAAGATGCTCCACGGCCGCCGTCAGTTCGTGTATCAACAGCTTCAGCCACAGCTCGCTGGTCTGGTGCTGGATGATGAACAGCATCTCGTCGTGGTGGGGCGGTTGCGACAACGGGTGCTGCGCGGACAGCAGGCGGTCCAGTTGCAGATAGCCGCCGTAGGTCATGCGGCCATCCAGGTCGGTATGGATGCCCGATTCGAGCGCGCGCTCGTTGTTCTGGATGCTCATGGCGCGGATTCTCGCACGTGGCCGACACCTGCGCGCCTGACCATGATCAAGCGGCGATCGGGCGACGATGCGGCAGCGCGCAACGAAGGCTGCGCCGGCACTGGCTATCATGTCGGGTTTCCACGCAATGGATGCCTCCACATGACCGTGGCTGCCCAGTTCGAGATCGAATACCTGCAATACCTCAAGCCCGACGGGACACTCTCCGGCGACCTGCCGCCGGCCGTGCAGGACCCGACCCGGCTGGTCCCGCTGTTCAAGCGCATGCTGTTCGTGCGCACCTTCGATACCAAGGCGATCGCGCTGCAGCGCACCGGCAAGCTGGGCACCTATGCGGCGTCACTGGGGCACGAGGCCACGCACGTGGGCATTGGCGCCTCGATGACCCCCGACGATGTCTTCGCGCCCAGCTACCGTGAATACGGCGCGCAGTTCATGCGCGGGGTCAAGCCGCGTGACGTGCTGATGTACTGGGGTGGCGACGAACGCGGCAACGATTTCGAAGGTCCGCGCGACGACTACCCGTGGTGCGTGCCGATCTCCACACAGATGCTGATGGCGGCAGGCGCGGCGCTGTCGTTCAAGCTGCGCGGCCAAGACCGGATCGCGGTCGCATGTTGCGGCGATGGTGGCTCCTCGAAGACCGATTTCTACGCCGCGGTGAACTCCGCGGGTGCCTACACGTTGCCGCTGGTGCTGTGCGTGATCAACAACGGCTGGGCGATCAGCGTGCCACGCAAGGCGCAGACAGGTGCGCAGACACTCGCGCAGAAGGGCCTGGCCGGCGGCCTCGACTGCCTGCAGGTGGACGGCAACGACATCATCGCGGTGCTCGAGGCGATGCGCCGCGCCAGTGAACGTGCGCGCAAGGGTGAGGGCGGCAGCGTCATCGAGTTCATGACCTATCGCCTGCACGACCACACCACCGCCGACGATGCGCGGCGCTATCGCGGCGAGGACGAGGTCAAGGACGCCTGGACGCGTGAGCCTTTCATCCGCCTGCGCAAGTACCTGACCGATCTCAAGCTGTGGAGCGAAGCGCAGGAAGAAGCCTGGTTGAAGGAATGCGGCGAGCAGGTTGATGCCGAGATCAACGCCTACCTCGAGACGCCGGTGCAGCCGGTCGAGGCGATGTTCGATTACCTCTACGGCGACATGCCAGCCGACGTGCTGGCCCAACGCGAGGCGGCGATCGCCCTGGAGAAGCGCGCATGAGTACCCGGAATCAGAAGGAAGTAGCATCGACCGACGCCGCGCCGATCACCCTGATCGAGGCGATCACCCAGGCATTGGCCTGGGAAATGAAGCATGACGACGCCGTCGTGGTGCTCGGCGAGGATGTCGGCGTCAACGGCGGCGTGTTCCGCGCCACCGCCGGCCTGCAGCAGCAGTTCGGTGACATGCGCGTGCTCGACACTCCACTGGATGAAACCACCATCGCCGGCCTCACCGTCGGCATGGCGAGCCAGGGCATGAAGCCGGTGGCCGAGCCGCAGTTCGACGGCTTCATGTACCCGATGGTCGATTTCATCGTCTGTCACGCCGCGCGCATGCGCTACCGCACCCGCGGTCGCCTGACCTGCCCGATGGTGCTGCGCGTGCCGTGGGGCGGCGGCATCCGTGCGCCGGAACACCACAGCGAGGCCAACGAATCCATCTTCACCAACGTGCCCGGCCTGCGCGTGGTGATGCCGTCAAGCCCGCAGCGTGCCTACGGCCTGCTGCTCGCCGCGATCCGCGACCCGGATCCGGTCATCTACATGGAGCCCAAGCGCATCTATCGCCAGTACAAGGAACTGGTGCCCGATGACGGCGAGGCGCTGCCGCTGGACGTCTGCTACGTGCTGCGCGACGGCAGCGACATCACCTTGGTGACGTGGGGCGCGCAGGTGAAGGAAACGCTCGAAGCCGCCGAAGTGCTTGCTAAGGAAGGCATCAGCGCCGAAGTGATCGATGTCGCCACGCTCAAGCCACTCGACTTCCCGACCATCGCCGAATCGGTGGCGAAGACCGGACGCTGCGTGATCGTGCACGAGGCCGCGAAGACCGCAGGCTTCGGCGCCGAAGTCGCCGCGCGCGTCGCCGAGGAATGCCTGTTCGACCTGCTGGCGCCGGTCGAGCGCGTCACCGGCTACGACACCCACATCCCGCTGTTCCGCCTGGAAATGAAGTACCTGCCGAGCGTCGACAAGATCGTTGCCGCGGCCAAACGCGCTTGCGCGCACAAGTAAGGACAGGACATGACGAAGAAGACCTTCAACCTCCCCGATCTCGGCGAAGGCCTGCCGGACGCCACCATCGTCGAGTGGTACGTCAATGAAGGCGATGTCATCAAGCTTGATGACAACCTGGTCTCGATGGAAACCGC
>JAEXBT010000191.1 GCA_023393895.1 Pseudomonadota bacterium | reverse complement strand
GCGCCGCGCATCAACCTCACCTTCCGCCGCATCCACGTGCCGGCGGTCGGTCCGCCGGGGTCAGCGGGCGGGGGCGGTGCCTGACTGCATGGCCCGCAGCGACCAGCCGGCGATGTCGCGGCTGGCCGCGCCGAGCGCCTGTTCGAAGGCCGCGGCGACTTCCGCCACGGAAGTGCCCGCGGCGGGTACCCGCGCGCTGAACACGTCCTGCGCCACCACCCGGTTCTGGTCGTTCCGGATCATCGTGGCCGAGATTTCGACCACGATGCTCGGGGCCACCGCGCCGGTGTATTCGGACTGGAAGCGGCGGATGTCCATCGCCAGGTCGTAATCGCCGGCGATGCCGCCGCCCCGGCGCGCGGTGCCCGCCACCTTGCCGCTGTCCTGCAGCAGCCGCAGCACGGCGTCCTGCACCATGTCGGGCACCGGCTGCGACCACGCCGCGCCCTGGTAGACCTGCAACTCGCCCGGCTCCGGCTGGACGATGATGCGGCTGCTGTCGGTCAGGCGGCCGGCATCCGGCCGCTGCACCACCAGCTGCGAGGCCACCCGCGGCCAGGCGGCATCGGGCTGCACGGTCGGCTGCGCGCTGTAGATCCGGATCTCGCGCTTGTCCGGCACGATGTTGCAGCCCGCCAGCAGGAGGCAGGCGAAGGCCGCCGGCCAGAGGATCCGTGACTTCGGATGGGCGCTCATTGCGGGGTGAACTCCTTGGGTTGTTCGCGGCTCAGCAGGTAGCCGGCGGGGTTGCCGTCCAGGCGGTCCGTGATCTGCCGCAGGTCGCGCATCAGCGAGCGCAGTTCCGACAGCGTCGGGGCGATCTGCTGCAGGCCGTCGCGGGTGAACTGGTTGATCGGCGCCCGGTTCTCGGACACCAGCGCGTTGGCGCTTTCGCCGGCGGATTCGAACGAGGCGATCGCGCGATCGAGCTTGTCCACCGTCGCGGGCAGCCGTGCGAGGACGTCGCGGTCCACCCGCTGGATCGCGCCGTTGGCGTTTTCCAGCGTGCGCCGCAGTTCCTCGCTGGCCTGCCGCGAGTTGAGCAGGAGCTGGCGGATGTCTTCGCGCTGGGCGCCGATGGCATCGGTGGTGGCGCGCAGGTTCTCCAGCGTCACCGAGATGTGCTCGATGTTCTCTTCGCTCATCGCTTGGTCGAGCCTGGCCACCAGCCGGTTGGCGGTATCGGCGATGTTCTGCAGCGCCGAAGGCTCGGTGAGGATCAGCGGCATGTCATGGCGGTCATCCGGCTCCAGCAGGTCGGCGCCCGGGCTGCCGCCGGTGAGCTGGATGAAGGGGCTGCCGGTCAGGCCGGCCTGCGACATCTTGGCCCGGGTGTCGATCTTGATCGGAGTGTCGTTGCGGAGCTTGAGGATGGCCTGCACCTGCCGGGGATCGCGGGTGTCCAGCCGCAGTCGCTCGACGGTGCCGACCGAGATGCCGTTGTATTGCACGCTGCTGCCCTCGGTGAGGCCGGTCACCGGTTCGTTGAAGATGACCTGGTAGTGCTGCCAGCTGGCATCGGAGGAATACTTCGCCGCCCAGAGCGCGAACCCCAGCAGCAATGCCGTCACCAGGATGGTGAAGGTGCCGATCAGTACGTAGTTGGCCTTGGTTTCCATGCAGCTCAATCCTCTTGGCGGCCCGCATCGCGCGCGGCGCGCGCACGGGGGCCGTGGAAATACGACTGCACCCACGGATGCTCGAAGCGTTCCACTTCGGCGACCGGGGCGTTGATGACGACGCGACGATCCGCCAGCACCGCGACCCGGTCGCAGATGGCGTAGATGGTGTCGAGGTCGTGGGTGATCAGGAAGACGGTCAGGCCCAGCGCCTGCTGCAGCGTGCGCAGCAGTTCGTCGAAGGCCGAGGCGCCGATCGGGTCGAGGCCGGCGGTGGGCTCGTCGAGGAACAGCAGCGGCGGGTCGAGCGCCAGCGAACGCGCCAGCCCCGCGCGTTTGCGCATGCCACCCGACAGCTGCGAGGGCAGCTTGTCGATGGCGTCGGCCGGCAGGCCGGAGAGCTTCACCTTCAGCAGCGCCAGTTCGTAGTGCAGGTCGTCGTCGAGGCCGGGGTAGTGCTCCTTCAGCGGCACTTCCACGTTCTCGCCGACCGTCAGCGAGGAGAACAGCGCGCCGTCCTGGAACAGCACGCCGGTATTGCGTTCGATGGCCAGCCGGTCGGCTTCGTCGTCGGAGCGCGCGTCGATGCCCATCACCCGGATGTCGCCGGCATCGGGCGGGCGCAGGCCGATGATGCTGCGCATCAGCACCGATTTGCCGGCGCCGGAGCCGCCGACGATGCCGATGATCTCGCCGCGACGCACGTCCAGGTCCAGGTCCTCGTGGACGACCTGCTCGCCGAAGCGGTTGACCAAGCCGCGCACGCGGATCATCGGCTCGTCGGAACGGGGGGCGTCGGGGGGGAGGGCCGCGGGATCCGTCATCACCAGCCCATGTGCATGAACCAGATGGCCGCGAAGGCATCCAGGATGATCACCAGCGAAATCGTCTGCACCACGCTGGAGGTGGTGCGCTCG
>JAEXBT010000182.1 GCA_023393895.1 Pseudomonadota bacterium | reverse complement strand
CGATCTTGCACTCGCCCGGGGTGATCACGCCGGGGCAGTTGGGGCCGATCAGGCGCGCGTCCGGATGGGCCTTGAGCACGTTCTTGACCCGCATCATGTCCAGCACCGGGATGCCCTCGGTGATGCAGACGATCACCTTGATGCCGGCCGCGGCCGCTTCCATGATCGAGTCCGCGGCGTACGGCGGCGGGACGTAGATGACCGAGGCATCGGCACCGGTGGCCTCGACCGCTTCGGCCATCGAGTTGAAGACCGGCAGGCCGAGGTGCTCGGTGCCGCCCTTGCCCGGGGTCACGCCGCCCACGACCTTGGTGCCGTAGTCCAGCATCTGCTGCGCGTGGAAAGTGCCCTGCGAGCCGGTGAAGCCCTGCACCAGCACCTTCGTGTCCTTGTTGATCAGTACTGCCATTTCATTTTCTCCGAAGGTGTGGGATCAGGCGGCGGCAGCGGCGGCAACCGCCTTCTTCGCGCCATCATTGATGTCGTCGGCCGGGGTGATGGCCAGGCCCGATTCGGCCAGCAGCTTCTTGCCGGCTTCCACATTGGTGCCTTCCAAGCGCACGATCACCGGTACCTTGACGCCCACTTCCTTGACTGCGGCGATGATGCCTTCGGCGATCATGTCGCAGCGGACGATGACGCCGAAGATGTTGACGAAGATGGCCTTCACCGTCGGCGAGCGCAGGATCAGCTTGAATGCCTCGGTGACCTTTTCCTTGTTGGCGCCGCCGCCGACGTCGAGGAAGTTGGCCGGCTCGCCGCCCTGCAGCTTGATCACGTCCATGGGCGCCATCGCAAGGCCCGCGCCGTTCACCCTGCAGGCGATGTTGCCGTCCATGGTCACGTAGTTCAGGTCGTACTTCGAGGCCAGCACCTCGGTCTCGTCTTCCTGGCGCACATCGCGCATCGCCACCAGTTCCGGATGGCGGAAGTTGGCGTTGTCGTCGCTGTTGATCTTGCCATCGAGCACGGCGAGGTCGCCGTTGTCGAGGATCGCCAGCGGGTTCAGTTCCACCAGCGCCAGGTCCTTGTCGTTGAACAGCTTGTACAGGCCCAGCATGATCTTGGAGAGCTGGCCCACCTGCTTGGCGTTGAGGCCCAGCGCGAAGCCGAGGTCGCGCGTCTGGTAGGGCTGCAGGCCCTCGACGAAGTTGACGTGCAGGGTCTTGATCGCTTCGGGCTTCTCGGCCGCGACCTGCTCGATGTCCATGCCGCCCTCGGCCGAGGCGATGTAGGTCACGGTCTGGGTGGCGCGGTCGACCAGCACCGACAGATACAGCTCCTTGTCGATGTTGGTGGCCTGGGTCACCAGCACGCTGTCCACCGGCAGTTCCACGCCGGCGGTCTGGTAGGTGGCCATCTTGGTGCCGAGCATCGCCTTGGCGTTCTCGCGCACTTCGTCCAGCGTCTTGCACAGCTTGACGCCGCCGGCCTTGCCGCGGCCGCCCGCATGGATCTGGGCCTTCACCACCCAGAAGTCGCCGCCGATCTCTTTCGCCGCGGTCACGGCCTCGTCGGGGGAATGGGCAACCTTGCCCTTGGGGACGGCAATGCCGTAGTCGCCGAACAGCTGCTTGGCCTGGTATTCGTGGAAATTCATGGGTCACCCGGATGTGGAAAGACGCGGCCTGCCGGCCGCCGGGGCCGCAGTGCGCCCGCTATTGTCGCCGATGCGGCCGGCGCGGGCAAAACCGCCAGCGCGGTGGCCGCATCCACCTATACTGCCCGCGCCGACGCCCCGGACGTGCCATGCAGAAATCCAAGCGCCAGCTCCCCGTGCCGTTCCACACCCTGGGGGAGGAAATCCGCCTGTACTGGGTGTTCCGGGTGCTGCAGGGGCTGGCCGTCCTGCTGGCGTTCCTGGCCGATGGCGAGGCGGTGCTGTGGGCACCGCGCCACCGTGAGATCGGCGTCCTGGCAGCGGCGGTGTTCGTCAGCGCGGGACTGGCGATGTTCGGCGTCACCTACCTCCGCCGACTTCGCGGGGACGTGCAGTTCTACACCGGAGCGGCGCTCGACCTCGTGTTCACCAACGTGGTGCTGTACGCCGCGCCTGGCGCCATCGGCATGGTGCTGCTGCTGCTGATCACCTGCATCGCCGCCTCCTCGCTCTTCATCCACCTGCGCTTCGGCATGGCCATAGCCTTGGCGAGCATCGCGACCATCTTCCTGCACCGGCTCCTCTCGGATGTGGCAGTGGATGGACCGTCGCCACACAACCTGTCGTACTTCGCGCTGGGCTATCTGGCGATCGCGCTGCTTTTCATTGCCCTGATTCTGGGACGCATCGGCATCAAGCTGTTCTGGACCGACCGCATCGCCACAGAACGCGGCGAGGAGATCGCCGACCTCTCCGCGCTGACCCAGCAGGTGCTCAAGCGCCTGCCGATCGGCGTGCTCGTGGTCGATGGCCAGGGCGACATCCAGGCCAGCAACGAAAGCGCCCGCGAGCTGATGCAGCTGCCCGAGGGTGAAGGCCGGCACTCGCTGCCGGTGAACGCCAGCGGCCTGCACGACAAGCTGCAGGAGTGGTCACGCGACCCGGAAGCCATCCGAACGCCACTGACGATGGGCGCGGATGCGCGGCAAATAGAGCCACAGTTCCTGCCATTGCACCCGGGCAGCGACGAGGTGCTGATCTTTCTCGAGGACACCTCGCAGGCGGCGCGGCGCGCGGAAACCATCACCCTTGCGACGCTGGGCCGGTTCTCCGCCAGTCTGGCCCACGAGATCCGCAACCCGCTCTCGGCGATCAAGTATTCCGCGCAGCTGCTGCGCGAATCCTCCCACCTGGACGTGATGGACCGGCGCATGCTGGACATCATCCAGCAGCAGATCCAGCGCATGAACGGCATCATCGACAGCGTGCTGGGGCTGGCGCGGCGCGAGAAGGCCAATCCCGAGACCTTCGACCTGACCGCCTTCCTCAACGATTTCGTCGCCGAGTACAGCGCCGGCTTCCCGCTGGACAACGACACCCTGGCCCTGCGGGTGCCGCCCACTGCGGTCACCGTGTTCGCCGACCCTCGCCACATCCACCAGATCCTGATGGTGCTGATCAGCAACGCCCGTTACTACGGTCGCCAACCGCAGGCGCCGGCGGTGATGGCGCTGGTGCTGCGGGTCGAGCCGGGCGGCCAGGTGACCATCGATGTCACCGACGAGGGCCCAGGCATTGCCGAACAGGCGCAGAAGAGCCTGTTCCGCCCGTTCTTCACCACCTCCGGCCATGGCACCGGGCTGGGCCTGTACATCGCGCGGGAGCTGGCCCAGGCCAACGGCGGCGACCTCAAATACCTGCGTCGCGCCGGGGGCAGTTGTTTCCGGCTCGGCCTGCCGGCGGCCGGTGGCGCCTGAGCGCTTGTTAAAATGGGGGCCTGACATCGAACGATGGAGTCCCGCGTGACCGCAGCCCAATGTGCCCTGGTGGTGGATGACGAACGCGACATCCGCGAGCTGCTGGTGGTCACGCTGACCCGGATGGGCCTGCGGGTGGAAACCGCCGCAACCGTGGGCGCGGCCAAGCAGCAGCTGGCCCAGCAGCCCTTCGATTTCTGCCTCACCGACATGCGCCTGCCCGATGGCACCGGCATGGAAGTGCTGGCCCACATCGCGCGGCATTGCCCGCTCACCCCGGTGGCGGTCATCACCGCCTTCGGCAACGTGGAAGGCG
>JAEXBT010000138.1 GCA_023393895.1 Pseudomonadota bacterium | reverse complement strand
TGTGGTCGGCCGTCTCCAACGCCGAGAACAACGTCGGCGCCGATGCCGATGCGCTCAAGGTCAAGACCATCATGGTCGATGAAGGTCCCACCCTGAAGCGCTTCATGGCGCGTGCGAAGGGTCGCGGCACCCGCATCCTCAAGCGCACCAGCCACATCACCATCGTCGTCGGCGAGGGCAAGTAATCATGGGTCACAAAGTTCATCCCGTCGGCATCCGCCTGGGCATCGCCAAGGACTGGA
The DNA here is from genome assembly GCA_023393895.1 of Pseudomonadota bacterium. Next base: position 3,339 of record JAEXBT010000138.1, on the reverse strand, counting down.
ACAGCAAGTGGTACGCGGGCAAGAAGGAATACGCCGAGTTCCTCGCCGCCGACCTCAAGGTCCGCGAAATGCTCCGCAAGAAGCTGGCTGCCGCCGGCATCAGCAAGATCACCATCGAGCGTCCGGCCAAGTCGGCGCGCGTGACGATCCACACCGCCCGTCCGGGCGTGGTGATCGGCAAGCGCGGCGAGGACATCGAGAAGCTGCGCAAGGAAGTGTCCGATGTCATGGGCGTCCCCGCCCACATCAACGTGACCGAAGTGCGCAAGCCGGAGCTGGACGCCCAGTTGGTGGCCGAGTCGATCGCGCAGCAGCTCGAGCGCCGCATCATGTTCCGTCGCGCGATGAAGCGCGCCGTGGGCAATGCCATGCGCCTGGGTGCACTGGGCATCAAGGTCAACGTCGCCGGTCGTCTCAACGGTGCCGAAATCGCCCGCTCGGAGTGGTACCGCGAAGGCCGCGTGCCCCTGCACACCCTGCGTGCGGACATCGATTACGGCTTCGCCGAGGCACACACCACCTACGGCGTGATCGGCATCAAGGTCTGGATCTACAAGGGCGAAGTGTTCGACTTCTCCCAGGTGGGCCAGGAAAAGAACGAAGAGCCGCGCAACGAGCGCAGCGAGCGTCCGTCTCGCGGTCCGCGCCAGCCGCGCGGCGAGCGTGAAGCAAGGGGTTAAGTCATGTTGCAACCCAAACGTACCAAGTACCGCAAGCAGCACAAGGGCCGTAACGAAGGCCTGTCCTGGAGCGCCAACGCGGTGTCGTTCGGCGAGTACGGCCTGCGTGCCACGCAGACCGGCCGCCTGACCGCCCGCCAGATCGAATCCGCGCGTCGTGCCATCAGCCGCTACGTCAAGCGCGGCGGCAAGATGTGGATCCGCGTGTTCCCGGACAAGCCGATCACCCAGAAGCCGATCGAAGTCCGCATGGGCTCGGGCAAGGGCAACGTCGAGTACTGGGTCGCCCAGATCCAGCCCGGCCGCATGATCTACGAGATCGAAGGCGTCAGCGAAGACGTGGCACGCGAAGCGTTCCGCTTGGCTTCCGCCAAGCTTTCGGTCACCACCCAATTCGTGACCCGGACGGTGCGCTGATGGAACTGAACGAACTCCGCCAGAAGTCGCCCGCCGACCTCAAGGCCCACCTGCTGGAGCTGCAGAAGGAGCAGTTCTCCCTGCGCATGCAGAAGGCCACCGGTCAGCTGGCGAAGACCCATGACGTGCGTCGCGTCCGCCGCGAAATCGCACGCGTCAAGACGCTGCTCGGCGCCGCCGCGCGGTAATCACAGGAATGACCATGAACAACACTGATAAAAAGCAGCACACGGTCGAAGGCCGCGTGGTCAGCAACAAGAAGGACAAGACGGTGACGGTGCTCGTCGAGCGCCACGTCAAGCACGCGCTGTACGGCAAGTACATCCGCCGCTCGACCAAGCTGCACGCCCACGATGCCGACAACGCCTGCAAGGAAGGCGACCTGGTCCGCATCGCCGAGTGCGCCCCGATGTCCAAAACCAAGAACTGGCGCGTGGTCGAAGTCCTCGCCCACGCTGCCGAATAACGAGGAGGCCACAACATGATCCAGATGCAGAGCCACCTCGACGTCGCCGACAACTCCGGTGCCAAGGAAGTCATGTGCATCAAGGTGCTTGGCGGTCCCAAGCGCCGTTATGCCGCCATCGGCGACATCATCAAGGTGTCGGTGAAGGAAGCCATTCCGCGCGGCAAGGTGAAGAAGGGCGAGGTCTACAACGCCGTGGTCGTGCGTACCCGCAAGGGCGTGCGCCGCGCCGACGGCAGCCTGATCCGCTTCGACGGCAATGCCGCCGTGCTGCTCAACAACAAGCATGAACCCATCGGCACCCGCATCTTCGGGCCGGTGACGCGCGAACTGCGCTCCGAGAAGTTCATGAAGATCGTTTCGCTCGCACCCGAAGTGCTGTGAGCCGGAGGACACCATGAATCGCATCAAGAAGGGCGACCAGGTCGTCGTCATCACCGGCAAGGACAAGGGCAAGAAGGGCGACGTCATCCGCGTCCTGGGCGACCGCGTGGTCGTGTCCAACATCAACATGGTCAAGCGCCACACCAAGCCGAACCCGCAGGTCAACCAGGCCGGTGGCGTGATCGAGCGCGAGGCTTCGATCCATGTTTCCAACGTGATGCTGTTCAACCCTGCCAGCGGCAAGGGCGAGCGCATCAAGACCAAGGTGCTGGAGGATGGACGCAAGATCCGCGTGTTCCGCTCCAGCGACGAGGCGGTTGACGCCTGAGGAATGAAGCAATGACCACGCGACTGGAAAAAATCTACAAGGAAGAGGTCGTGCCCGCGCTGATGAAGCGCTTCGGCTACACCAATCCGATGGAAGTGCCCAAGATCACCAAGATCACCGTGAACATGGGCGTGGGCGAAGCCGCCACCAACAAGAAGGTGCTGGAGAACGCGGTGGCCGACATGGCCAAGATCACCGGCCAGAAGCCGGTGGTGACCAAGTCCCGCGTCTCGGTGGCCTCGTTCAAGATCCGCGACGGCTGGCCGATCGGCTGCAAGGTGACCCTGCGCCGCGCCCACATGTACGAGTTCCTCGACCGCCTGATCAACATCTCGCTGCCGCGCGTCCGCGACTTCCGCGGCGTGTCGGGGCGTTCGTTCGACGGTCGCGGCAACTTCAACATGGGCGTGAAGGAACAGATCATCTTCCCGGAAATCGACTTCGACGCCGTCGATGCGGTCCGCGGCATGGATATCGCCATCACCACCACCGCGAACACCAACGAAGAAGCCAAGGCGCTGCTCGAAGCGTTCCGCTTCCCGTTCCGCTGATCGAGAGAGACACATGGCCAAGACCAGCATGATCAACCGCGATCTGAAGCGCAGCAAGCTTGCCAAGAAGTATGCCGGCAAGCGCGAAGCGCTGAAGAACATCCTGAAGAGCCAGGACGCGAGCTACGAAGAGAAGATGGAAGCCTCGGTGAAGCTGCAGAAGCTGCCGCGCGATTCCTCCGCCTCCCGCCAGACCAGCCGTTGCGCGCTGACCGGCCGTCCGCAGGGCGTCTACAGCAAGTTCGGCCTGGGCCGCAACAAGCTGCGCGAAGCCACGATGCGCGGCGACGTGCCGGGCCTGCGCAAGGCCTCCTGGTAAAAACTGTTGCGACCCGGCGCAATCCGGGTCACAATATGCGGCTTCCACAGCGCAAGACCCGGTCGGCCCTGCCGGCCGGGCTTTCACATCCCAAGATTTCTGCGAAAGCGGATATCGGTGCTAACTCAAGGAATTTCCCATGAGCATGACTGATCCCATCGCCGACATGCTGGTCCGCATCAAGAATGCGGCCG
>JAEXBT010000137.1 GCA_023393895.1 Pseudomonadota bacterium | reverse complement strand
CGCCACCTGGGCTACGCGGTGCAGTGGTTCGCGCTGGCTGCCTCGGTTCTTGTCATCGCCGTCCTGCTCACACTGCGTCATCGCCGCCGCCCATGAACGATACCAACCAGTCCCGGAACGCTAGCCGCAACCGCAAGGCGTTGATGTTGATCGCCGCGATGGTGTTTGGCAGCTTCATGCTGGCCGGCGTGCTGCGCTTTTCCGGCTGGCGCCCGGAGGGAATGAAGAACAAGGGGGAACTCCTGGAGCCGCCCGGCGACCTGCGCGCGCTGCACCCACAACTGGCCCAGGGTGGCGAGTACGAGTGGAACCCGGTCGCGCGCCACTGGCGCGTCCTGGTAGCGCCGCCGCCGACGTGCGGATCGCGCTGTGACCAGTTGGCCAGCGACCTGGACAAGGTCTGGCAACTCTCGGGGCGTGAGTCCGACCGCCTGGAGATCTTCTGGCTGGGCGAGGTGCCCGCCGCCGCGCCTGCCTCCAGCCATCAGCGCGCGCTGCAGGATTCCCCGACGCTGCGCGCAGCGTTGCCACGCTCGTCCGATGCGGGGCCGGTGACCTACGTCGTCGACCCCAATGGCTTTGCCATCCTGCGTTATCCCCCCGGGCATGACCCCGGTGACATCCGCAGCGATCTCTCCAAGCTGCTGAAACTGCGATGACGCTGATCAACGGCCCCGCGCTGTCCCGGCACTTCCACCGCATCGCCTGGCTGGCGGTCGCGCTGGCGCTGGGCGTGATCGTGTTCGGCGCGTTCGTGCGCCTCTCCCATGCCGGGCTCTCGTGCCCTGACTGGCCGACCTGCTACGGCCGCGCGACCTGGCCGAAGGCGCTGGACGATGCCGCCACGCACGTGGCCAGCAGCATCCGCGAATTCGACGGCACCCGCGCCTGGCGCGAGCAGGTGCATCGCCACCTCGCGGCGTCACTGGGTGTGCTGGTGCTGGTCCTGGCGGTACTCGGCGTGCGCCGGCGCAAGGCGGGTGTCGCGCAGGTGCTGGCTGCCGCCGCCATCGTCGGCATCGCCATCCCGCTTTACATGCAGGGCCAGCACGTCGCGGCGAGTGTCCTGGCCGTGGCCGGCGAACTGATCCTGTTTGCCGCGGCGTGGCGCTGGTCGAATGATGACCTCGCGCGGGTGAGCGCACTGACGCTGGCGGTGATCATTTTCCAGGCGCTGCTCGGGATGTGGACCGTCACCTGGCTGCTCAAGCCGATCGTGGTGATGGGGCATCTGCTCGGCGGCATGACCACGCTGGGGCTGCTCGCCTGGATGGCGTGGCGGGCAACCGAACAGCCATTGCGGGTGGTCGATGTCGAAGCCTTGCGTGCCTGGTTGCGCGTCGGGCTCGCGGTGCTGCTGATGCAGATCGCGCTCGGGGGCTGGGTCAGCGCCAACTACGCCGCACTCGCCTGCGGCATCGATTTCCCCAAGTGCCATGGCCAGTGGTGGCCGCCGCATGACTTCGGCGAGGCGCTGGTGCTCTGGCGCGGAATCGGCGTGGACTACGAGGGCGGTGTGCTCGATGCACCCGCGCGCACCGCCATCCAGCTGATGCACCGGATTTTCGCGTGCGTGGTGGCGGTCTACATGGCGGCGCTGTCGCTGCGCTTGCTGCGGGTGCCGGGCATGCGTGGCTGGGGCGTGCTGCTCGCGCTTCTTGTCACCGCGCAGTTCTCGCTGGGCATCGCCAATGTGCTGATGGGTCTGCCGTTGAAGGTCGCCGTGCTTCACAACGGCGGCGCCGCGCTGCTGCTGGTCGTGCTGGTGACGCTGCTGGCACGCCTGGCACCGCTGGCGCGGGACGCCTGAGCCATGCACCTGCGCGACTATTGGCAGCTCACCAAGCCGCGCGTGGTCGCGTTGATCGTGTTCACCGCGCTGGTGGGCATGTTCCTTGCCGTGCCCGGCCTGCCGCCGCTGAAGGAAACCGTGTTCGGCCTGCTCGGCATCTGGCTGGCGGCGGCGAGTGCGGCGGCGGTGAACCACCTCATCGACCAGCGCATCGATGCGGTGATGGCGCGCACTGCGCATCGGCCGCTGCCGACCGGCGCGCTCAACGCGCGGCAGGTGCTGCTGTTCGCGATTGTGCTTGGTGTCTTGTCGATGCTGCTGCTGGTGCTGTTCGTCAACGCGCTCACCGCACTGCTGACCTTCGCTTCGCTGATCGGCTACGCGATCATCTATACCGGCTGGCTCAAGCGCGCGACGCCGCAGAACATCGTCATCGGCGGCATTGCCGGCGCAGCGCCGCCGCTGCTCGGCTGGTCGGCGGTGACCGGCATGCAGGGCCCTTGGGACTGGGCGCATGCGCTGCTGCTGGTGCTCATCATCTTCGTCTGGACGCCGCCGCATTTCTGGGCGCTGGCGATCTTTCGGCGCCAGGATTACGCGCGAGCGCTGATCCCGATGCTGCCGGTGACCCACGGCGTGCATTACACGCGCTGGCAGATCCTGCTCTACACCGTGCTGTTGTTCGTCGCCACGCTGCTGCCCTGGGTGGCGGGGATGACCGGCGTGTTCTACCTGGGCGGGGCGGTGGTGCTCGGTCTGGTCTTCGTCTGGTACGCGTGGAAGTTGCAGGATCCGCCGGACGATTTCTTCGCGATGCGGGTCTTCAATTACTCGGTGGTGTACCTGATGGCGCTGTTCGCCTTCCTGCTCATCGACCACTGGTTGATGCCTTGGCTTGGCGGCGAACCGGCGTTCACCCTTGTGCCGGTCGACTGAGCCTCAGCCGAGCAGCCGCATCAGCCCGAGGTTGATCGCCAGCCCGCCGAACACCAGCCAGGCGAACAGCAGCGCGGCCAGCAGCATCGGCTTCATCCCGGCCTGGCGGATCGCACCGACATGCGTGCGCAGCCCGAGCGCGCCCATCGCGGTAGCGAGCAGGAACACGTCGAGCAACAGGATCGCGTCGACCATGGGTCGCGGCAGCAGATGCAGCGAATTGAACGCGCCGACCCCGAGGAACAGCACCGCGAACCATGGGATCACCAGCTTCGAGGTTCGGTTCTCGCCGGACCTGGCACGCAGCCAGGCCGATAGTGCCAGCAGGAACGGCGCCAGCAGGATGACCCGGATCATCTTCTCGATCACCGCGGTGTTTGCAGCTTCCTCGCCTGCGGCGCGGCCCGCGACGACCACCTGCGCGACCTCGTGGATGGTGGAACCGGCGTAGATGCCGTAGGCGTGCATGTCGAGGCCGAACGGTACGCGCAGGAACGGATACAGGAACATGCCGACTGTGCCGAACACCACCACCGTCGCGACCGCGACCGAAACCTTGTGGGCCTGCGCCTTCACCACGGGTTCGGCGGCCATCACCGCCGCCGCGCCGCAAATCGAAGCGCCGGAGCCGATGAGCATCGCGGTCTCGTCATCGATTTTCAACAGTCGGCCCAGCCAGACCGCAAGCACGAACACGCTCGCCACGATGGCGATGGCGATGGCAATGCCGGCCACGCCGACGCCCACGATGTCCTGGAAGGTGAGGCGGAAACCGAACAGCACAATGCCCGCGCGCAACAGCATGGTCCGTGCGTAATCGACGCCTGCACCGAGGGGCGCGGCGATGCGCGGGAACAGCGTGTTGCCGAGCACGATGCCGATGATGATCGCCAGTGGCAGGGCACTGAGGCCGATGGATGCCACTGACGGAATGCGGGCGAGCAACAGGCTGCCGAGTCCTATCGCCGCGGCGAACAGCAGTCCGGGCAGGCGGGCTTTCCACAGGATGGAACGCGAGGCAGGGGACGGGGTCATCGCGGAGCCGGGGTGACGAAAGCGGCGATTATCCCCGATGCATGAAGCGCGCGTTCAGCCGCGCACGACGCGCGCCTGCAGTTCACGCAGCTCATCCTTCTCCCCTGCGCTCATGCCGACGGTGCCGACTTCGCGCATGCGCAGGGTCAGGTCATCGATGCGCTGCTGCAGGGTCTGCTTTTCGAGCTGTGCCAGCACGTCATCGAATTCGGCCTGCCAGCTGGCCGTCTCGCCCGGCAGGCTGATGCCGGCGAGCTTCTGCAACGATGCGGCCTCCTCGCGCCCGGCAAACAGCTCCAGCAGGCCGCCGGTCGAAATGTCCGGCCGCGTCTGCACCACGTCGAGCAGTTCGGTCAGCAGTTCCACGCCCGGCTGGCGCAGGCCGGCGAACACGTAGGGAATCGCGGCCTCCAGGCCGAGCGAAGGCTGTTGCAGGAGCAGGGTGATCGCGCTGCGCACAAGGCTTCGTTTGGGCGCCGGACTCGGATCCGGGCGGGAATGGGCGCGATGCACCGGCACGTGCGTCTGTGGCGTACTCACGCGGGCACCGACCCCAGTGAGCTCGGTCAGGCGCGCTTGCATCAGGTCACCGAAGGCGCCATCGGGAATCTGCGCGAGCAGTGGTTTGGCGCGTTCGGCCAGCCGGCCCTTGCCTTCGAGCGTGTGCAGCTGGACATCGCTCGAGAGTTCGTCGAAGAAGAACTTCGACAGCGGCGTGGCGTCGCGCAGGCGTGCCTCGAAGCCCGCCGTGCCCTCCGCGCGCACCAGCGAATCCGGATCCTCGCCCTCGGGCAGGAACAGGAAGAACGCCTGACGCCCATCCTTCATCCGCGGCAGCACCGATTCCATGGCGCGGGTCGCGGCGCGTCGACCGGCGGCATCGCCGTCGAAACAGAAGACCACGTCGGGGGCGTTGCGGAACAGCAGTTCGGCGTGTTCGGGCGTGGTGGCTGTGCCGAGCGTGGCGACGGCCTCGGGCAGCCCGGCCTGGAACAGCGCGATCACGTCCATGTAGCCCTCGACCACGATCAGCCGCGCGATCTTCTGGTTGGCCTGGCGTACCTGCCACAGTCCGTAGAGCTCGCGGCCCTTGTGGAACAGCGGCGTCTCCGGCGAGTTGAGGTACTTCGGCGCATCGTCCTTCGACAGCACGCGCCCGCCGAAGGCGATCACCCGGCCGCGGCGGTCGTGGATCGGGAACATGATGCGGTGGCGGAACTTGTCGTAGACATGGCCGCGCTCGTTGCGCGAGAACATCCCCGCCTTCTCCAGCAACTGCATCCGCCGCGCATCGGTGCCGAGCGCGTCCTTCAGTGCGGAGAAGCCTTCCGGTGCATAACCGATGCCGAAGCGCTCGCGCGTGTCTTCGTCGACGCCGCGACTCTCGAGGTATCCACGAGCCGTATCGCTCGAGGACAACTGCTTCTGGAAGAAACGGCTGGCCGCCTCGAGTGCGTTGAACAGCGATTGCGTTTCCGGGTTGGCGGCCTTCTGCGCGGTTTCACGCGGCACTTCCATGCCGGCGCGCTTGGCCAGTTCCTCGACCGCATCGAGGAACTCCAGCCGGTCATATTTCATCAGGAAGCTGATCGCGGTGCCGTGCGCCCCGCAGCCAAAGCAGTGGTAGAACTGCTTGGTCGGCGAGACGGTGAACGAGGGCGATCGCTCGTCGTGGAAGGGGCAGCGTGCCGAGTACTCGCGGCCCTGCTTCTTCAGCGGCACGCGCGCGCCGACCACCTCCACGATATCGGAGCGCGCCAGGAGATCGTCGATGAAGGCGTCCGGGATGCGCGCCATGCTCAGGCCTCGTCCTTGCGCAGGCCGATCCGCTCGTCGATGGTTGCTGTCACCACCGCGCCGATGAACAGGATGATCGAGGCATAATAGACCCACAGCATCGCCAGCATCAGCGCGCCCATCGCACCGTAGGCGTTCGCGGTGGAGGCGTTGGCGAGGTACCAGCTGATGCCGATGCGGCCGAGCACGAACAGGACCGCGGTGAATGCACCACCGGCCAATGCGATCCGCCAGTGCACGCGGCGGTCGGGCAGGAAGTGGTACATGAAAGCGAAGGCGATCGCGTAGACCACCAGCGAGGCGATCGTCGCCAGCGCCGGTTGCAGCGCATCGAACCCGCGCAGCAGCAGGTCAAGCGCGGTGGTGACGGTCATCGACACCAGCAGCAGGAAGGCCAGCGCAAGCAGGACGCCGAAGGAGAACAGTCGCTTGCGCAGCCAGTCGCCGATGCCGGCGAGCGCGGTGGCATCGGTGCGGAAGATGCGGTTGAGCGCGTCCTGCAGCTGGGCGAACACCGCGGTGGCGCCGACCAGCAGCAGCGCGATGCTCCACCAGCCGGCGACCGAGCGCGTGTCGGGTGCGGCGCGGGCGTTTTCCACCACCGTGCGCGCCACACCCGCGGTTTCCTGCCCGGCGAGCAGGTTGACCTGGTCGATGACCGCCGCCTGCACGACCTCGCTCGACGCGGTCAGCCAGAGCAGGAGCAGGATCAGCGGCGCCAGCGAGAGCGCGGCATAGAAGGCGAGCGCGGCCGACTGGGTGATGACGTCGGCATCGAAGAAGCGGCGCAACAGCGCCAGGGGCAGGTCACCGAAGGTGGCGCGGCGGACCTTGGCCTCGACCGGCGGCGGTGCGGGTGCGCCGTCCGCCTCGGTGATCGAGGCCTTGTCCGTGGGATCGAGTTGGTGGAGGACCGTCTCGACGGGCGTGTCCGGTCCGTGCTTCGTGCTCATCGGCACAGTATCGCCGGGGCGCGTGGCGAGCGTGTCAGCCGGCGAGCTTCTGCTTGATCAGCCTGGAAACCAGACCCATGTCCGCCTGGCCGGCCAGCTGCGGCTTGAGCACGCCCATCAGCTTGCCCATGTCGGCCGGGCCGCTGGCGCCGATCCGGGCGATGGCCGCATCGATCGCGGCAAGGATTTCGGGCTCGCCCATCTTTTCGGGCAGATAGGTTTCGATGACGGCCATCTCGTCGCGCTCGACCTGAGCCAGGTCCTCGCGGGCAGCCGCTTCGTACTGGCTGATCGAATCCTTGCGCTGCTTGACCATCCTCTCGAGGACGGCGAGCACGGCGGCATCGTCCAGCTCGACGCGTTCGTCGACTTCCCGCTGCTTGATCGCGGCGTTGATCAGGCGGATGACCGCCAGCCGCGGCTTGTCGCCGGCCTTCATCGCCGCCTTCATGTCATCGGTGAGCTGGGTCTTGAGGGACATGGAAAACTCCGTTTGGGCTTGGAAACACGAAAAGCCGGCTTTCGGCCGGCTTCGTGGAGCGCATTGCTGCAGCTCGCGCGCGAACGCGCGGCAGGAATCAGTACAGGCGCTGGCGCTTGGTGACGTCGCGCGCCGTGCGGCGGGCCTGACGCTTCACCGCGGCCGCGGCCTTGCGCTTGCGTTCCTGGGTCGGCTTCTCGTAGAACTCGCGCTTGCGGGTCTCGGCGAGCACGCCGGCCTTCTCGCAGGTGCGCTTGAAGCGACGCAGGGCAAATTCAAAAGGCTCGTTTTCGCGAACTTTGACGCTGGGCATAGGAATCTCTGAAGGTGCGGACCGGCCCTCGGGGCCGGGTGAGCCGCATATGGTAAAGGCAAGCGGGGGGCAGGTGCAACCGGCCGGCGCGCAAGGCGCTAAGCTTGGCGGATGAAGGTCCTGGGCATCGAAACCTCCTGCGACGAAACCGGCGTGGCCGTCTATGACAACGACGCCGGTCTGCTGGCGCACGCTGTCTACAGCCAGATCGCGCTGCATGCCGAATACGGCGGCGTGGTCCCCGAACTCGCCAGCCGTGATCACGTGCGCAAGCTGCTGCCGCTGGTCCGGCAGACGCTTGGGGAGGCTGGCATCGCGCTGGATGAAATTGACGGGGTCGCCTATACCGCAGGGCCGGGCCTGGTCGGCGCGTTGCTGGTCGGTGCCGCGGCGGCCCGCTCGCTCGCCTGGGGCCTGGAGGTACCGGCTATCGGCATCCACCACATGGAGGGCCACCTGCTGGCACCGCTGATGGAGGATGAGCCGCCGGCGCCACCGTTCGTGGCGTTGCTGGTTTCGGGGGGACACACCCAGCTGGTCGAGGTGGCGACTATCGGCGACTACCGCCTGCTCGGCGAAACCCTGGACGATGCCGCGGGCGAGGCCTTCGACAAGACCGCCAAGCTGATGGGCTTGCCGTACCCGGGTGGGCCGCAGCTGGCGGCGCTGGCCGAAACCGGCACCCCCGGTCGTTTCACCTTCGCCCGGCCGATGACGGACCGGCCCGGGCTCGATTTCAGCTTCAGTGGCCTGAAGACGCAGGTACTGATGGCGTGGCGCGACTCCGACCAGTCCGACGCCACTCGCGCCGACATCGCCCGCGGATTCGAGGACGCCGTGGTCGAGACCCTGGCGATCAAGTGCGAGCGTGCGCTGGAAGCCACCGGTGCGGACACCCTTGTCGTGGCCGGGGGGGTCGGCGCAAACAGCCGCCTGCGCGCCCGGTTGCAGGCGATGGCCGGGAAGCGCGGCGGGCGGGTGTGCTTCCCGCGGCCGGCGCTGTGTACCGACAACGGCGCGATGATCGCCTTCGCCGGCGCCTTGCGGCTGGCCGCGGGCCAGTACGAGGACCTCGGCGTGCAGGTGTGGCCGCGCTGGGACATGGCGACGCTGCCCGCGGTCGGTGCCGCGCAACCGGGGGCAGGCCAGGGCATCGTGTCGGAACCTTAAGCAGTCGGCGGTTAGGCTGGCTGCATGGATGCATTCATCGAACACCTCAGTGCGGCACTGGCGCCCCATCCTTGGGCGTGGACAGCGGTCGCCGCGGCCGGCCTGCTGCTTGCCGCATGGCTTGCCAATCTTCTGACGCGCCGGCTGCTGCTGGGCGGGCTGACCCGCGTGCTGGCGGCCAGTCCGCTGGCCCACGGGGTCGCGCGTGGGGAGTTCCGCCTGCGGGTGATCCCGCGTCTGGCCAACGTGGTGCCGGCGCTGGTCATATACGCGGGCCTCGGCTGGTTGCCGGACCTGCCCGCGGACTTCGCTTCGGTGGGTCGGGCGCTGTGCCAGGCCTTCATCGTGCTGACCGTGGCCACGGCGGTGTCGCGGGCGCTCACCCTTGTGAACGAGGCCTACGAACGCCGGCCGGAGTCGCGCGACAAGCCGATCAAGGGCTACATCCAGGTGTTCAAGATCCTGATGTACGTGATGGTGGTGCTGTCGATCATCGCCACCTTCATCGGCGCCAAGCTGTTGCACGTGCTGACCGGGATGGGCGCGATGACCGCGGTGATGATGCTGATCTTCCAGGACACCATCCTGTCGTTCGTCGCCAGCGTGCAGATCAGCAACGACGGCCGGGTCCGGGTCGGCGACTGGATCGAAATGCCCGGACAGAACGCCGACGGCGACGTCATCGACATCGCGCTGCACACCGTGACCGTGCGCAACTGGGACATGACGGTCACCACCATCCCGACCAAGAAGCTGATCAGCGACTCCTTCAAGAACTGGCGGCACATGAGCGAATCGGGTGGGCGCCGGATGAAGCGCGCATTGCTGCTCGACCAGTCCAGCGTCCGGTTCCTGCAGGATGACGACATCGCGCGGCTGTCGCGGCTGCGCCTGCTGCGTGAATACCTGGCCGAGAAGGCAGGCGAGGTGAGCGAATGGAACGCGCGCCTGGCCGATGACGCCCGCGAGCCCGCCAACACCCGGCGTTTCACCAACATCGGCACGTTCCGTGCATACGTGCGCGAGTACCTGCGCGCTCACCCGAAGATCCGTCAGGACATGTCATTGCTGGTGCGGCAGCTGCAGCCGGGGGATTCGGGACTGCCGCTGGAGATCTACTGCTTCATCAACGACGTGCGCTGGGCCGAGTACGAGGACGCGCAGTCCGACATCCTCGACCATCTGCTGGCGCTGCTGCCGGAATTCGGGCTGCGCGTGTTCCAGGCGCCCGCGGGGGCCGACATGCGCCAGCTGGGCGAATCGCTGCGTGACGACGCGCGGCTTGCCGACGCCGGCCAAGCCGCCTAGCCTTCGCGAATGGACATCGTCTTCATCGAGGCACTCGAGATCGAGTGCGTGATCGGCATCTATGACTGGGAGCGCGAGATCACCCAGAAGGTGGTGCTGGACATCGAAATGGCCTTCGACAACCGGCGGCCAGCGGCCAGCGACGACATCACCGACACGCTCGACTACAAGGCGGTGTCGAAGCGTCTGATCGCGTATGTCTCCGAATCGCGCTTCGGGCTCGTTGAATCGCTGGCCGAGCGGTGTGCGGCGATCATCCGCGAGGAGTTCGGCGTGCCGTGGCTGCGACTGAGGCTCTCCAAGCCCGGTGCCGTCACCGGCTCGCGCGCGGTCGGCGTGGTGATCGAGCGCGGGACGAAGCCGGAGCCTGCCGATGGCCGCTGACTGGCATCGCGCGTATCTGAGCCTTGGCAGCAATGTCGATGCAGAAATGCAGATGGCGCTGGCGTTCTCGGCGTTGCGGGGCCGCTTCGGTGAGGTGCGCTTCTCCCCGGTCTATCGCACCGCCGCGGTCGGTTTCGATGGGGCCGACTTCCTCAATGCCGCGGCGGTCATCGACACCCGCCTGGACCCGCACGAACTCGACGCCTGGTTGCATGCCTACGAGGACGCGCAGGGGCGCGATCGCAGCGGGCCGCGCTTCTCCGATCGCAACATCGATATCGACCTGGTTCTCTACGATGAGCTGCGGCTCGAGGGCGCAGGGCATCTCCGGCTGCCGCGTCCCGAGCTGGCGCATGCCTTCGTACTGCGCCCGCTGGCGGACATCGCGCCGGAAGCGCTGATCCCGGGAGAACAGCGCACCGTAGGCGAAGCCTGGCGCGCGCATCCGGAGTTCGGCAGCGTGGCCGAAGTGGTGGCGATCGAGGGCGCCTAGCCCAAGGCGTTGCGGCCGCCATCAAGGTTGAGGATTTCGCCGGTGAGGTAACTCGCGTCCTGCAACAGCCAGCGCACCGCTTCCGCCACCTCCTCGGCGGTCCCGGTCCGCGCCAAGGGCGTGCGGTCGATCAGCGCCTGTTGCAGGCCGTCATCCTGACCCTGCGTCGGCCACAGGATCGCGCCCGGCGACACGCCGTTGACCCGCACCTGCGGTGCGAGCTCCACCGCCAGTGCGCGGGTCGCACCCATCAGCGCGGCCTTGGATGCAGCGTGTGCGCTGATCCCGCTGCGTGGGCGTTCGGCATAGGCATCGATCAGGTTGACGATGGCGCCAGCCCGGTGGGCCAGATGCGGAGCGGCACATTGGGCGAGGAAGAACGGCGCCCGCACATTGATCGCGAACAGGTCATCCCACTGCGCCGGGGTCACCCCCCCGAACGGCGTGGTGTAGTAGGCCGAAGCGTTGTTGACCAGCGCATCGAGCCGCCCGAAACGGCCCACCACCTGAGCGCACAGCTCCGGGATGCGGTCGAACACGCGCAGGTCGGCAGTGAAGGCGGCGGCGCTGCCGGGACGCGCGGCTTCGAGTTCGGCGACCAGCGCCTGCGCCTCGCGGGCGGAGGCGAAGTGGTGCAGGGCGATGTCGTAGCCGGCCGCATGCAGGCGCCGCACGATGGCCGCGCCGATGCGACGGGCGCCGCCGGTGACCAGGGCGAGTGGGCGTTCTGTACGGGCTGGCGTTTCCATGCGTCGATGCTAAACCAGGGGCCTGGGCGAGTCCCTGCCCGATTTGAGGCGGATCAAGCGCGGCGGCCTGAAATCGGCGATGCTTCGGCCAACCAGATGGGAGGGAAACACCATGCATCCGATGCTGGTGGAAATGCTGCAGAAGCCGGTTGGCTGGCTCACGATCATCGGCGCCGTGATCCTGATCGGCATGCCGTTCGTGGTGCGCGCCTTCATCCGACGCGAAATGCGCAAGGAGTCGGAGGGCGAGCAGCGGTAAGAAGCGTCGGCCGCGCGGGGAGCGCGGCAAACGCTGGTGATGACGTGGCGGGTATGCTGAATGCATCCCCGCCCGTTTCCGTGCCCGATGCCTGAATCCCTGCCGCCCCCCGATGACGATGCGCGCACGCACAGCGCCCGGCTGGAAGCCCTGATCCGCGCCGAGATCGCCGGTGCGGGCGGGGTCATTCCGTTCTCGCGTTTCATGGAACTGGCGCTGTACGCGCCGGGGCTGGGTTACTACAGCGCGGGTGCGACCAAGTTCGGTGCCGCGGGTGATTTCGTCACCGCGCCCGAGCTCGGACCGCTGTTCGCGGCCTGCGTGGCCGATGCGCTGGCACCGGTATTGCGTCAGATCGGTCCGCAGGCGCAGTTCCTCGAGATCGGCGCCGGCAGCGGCGCGTTCGCCGAAGTGACGCTGAAGCGTTTGCTGGCCGAGGACGTGTTGCCGGCGCGCTACGCCATCCTCGAGCCCAGCGCCGACCTGCGCGAGCGCCAGCGCGAGCGCCTGCGGGAACGGCTGATCCCGCCGGTGTTCGATATCGTCGAGTGGCTGGATGGCCCGATCGAGGCGGAATGGGAAGGCGTGGTCTTCGCCAACGAGGTGATCGATGCGCTGCCGACTTCGCGCTTCGTGATCGGCGACGGCGGCGAAGTGCGCGAGGAGTACGTCGCCAGCTACGCGGATGGCGGCTTCCTCGTCACCGAACAGGATGCCGACGCGATGCTGGTTGCGGCGGTGAAGCACGTGGAATCCACCCTTGATGCGCCGTTCGCGCCGGGCTACCGCTCCGAGATCCTGCCGCAGCTGCCGTACTGGGTGCAGGCGGTGATCGGCCGGCTGCGCCGTGGCGCGCTGCTGTTCTGCGACTACGGCTATCCGCGGCGCGAGTACTACGGCAGCTGGCGGGCACAGGGCACGCTGCGCGCCTTCCGCCAGCACCACGTGGTGGCGGACGTGATGGCGTTTCCGGGGCTGCAGGACATCACCGCGTCGGTGGATTTCACCGCGCTGGCCGAAGCCGGCACCCAGGCCGGTTTCGCGCTGGCCGGTTACTGCACGCAGGCGGCCTTCCTGCTGGGCAACGGGCTGGATGCACGCCTGGCCGAGGCCGAAGCGCATGCGAAGGATGAGGCTGCGCGGTTTCGTCTCAGGCATGAGGTCAAGCAGCTGACGGTGCCTGATGCCATGGGCGAGCGTTTCCAGTGCATCGGCTTCGAGCATGGCGTGGAGTTCGAGCACGCCTTCATCGCCGGCGACATGAGCTGGCGCCTGTGAGGCGCGCAGGACGTTCGCTCAATCCCTTCCGCCGCCCGCTGCTGTGGTCGGCGTTGTGGATGCTGGCGGTGGCCGCGGTCGTGGTGGGCTCGCTGCTGCCGCCGGGCGATCTCCCCTCACAACCGCTGGCCAACGACAAGCTGGTGCACTTCGTCGGTTATTTCGCCTTGATGGCGAGCGCGGTGCAGCTGTATGCACGCCGGATCTCGTGGGTGATGATGGCGTTGCTTCTGGTCATGCTCGGGATCGGACTGGAATGGCTGCAGGCGGCGATGCACGTGGGTCGCAGCGCGGAGCGCGCCGATGCGCTGGCGAACACGCTCGGAGTGATCGCCGGCTTCGGTACCGGCTTCACGCCGCTGCGGGACCTGCTGCTGAAGATCGACGGCGGCCGCTAGCGCGTCGAAGGGGCCCGAGCCGCGGTCACCGCTCGCACGCGCGCCTTGCGCATCGCCTCGCCGATGGCCGGACCTTCCAGCCCCGCGGCGACCTCGTCTGCGCGCACCCCGCGTGCAGCTGCGAACAGCCGCAGCAGTTCCGGGCCCTGAGGATAGGGTTCGCCCTGAAGGCCGGCGCGCCCGCGCTTGTCGGCTTCGCAGACCAGCGCCAGCTGGGCGACCCGTGCCGGCTTGCGGAAGGCATCGCAACGCTCGAGCAACTTCACCACCGTCGCGTCCTTGAGTTCGAACAGCCGATGGATGTTGAGGTGTTCGCGACAGACGGCCACGGCGAGCTGGCGATGTTCGTTGGGTACCCTCAGGCGCTCGGACAGCGCGCGCAGCGGCGCGATGCCTGTTTGCTCGTGCATCAGGTGCCGGGGCAGCTCGTCCGCAGGCGTCAGCGCCTTGCCGAGGTCGTGGACGAGCGCGGCGAAACCGATCAGGTCATCGCCCGGGGCGAGCCGTGCGGCCATGTCACAGACCAGTTCCACGTGCACGCCGGTATCCACCTCCGGATGGTATTCGGGGCGTTGCGGCACGCCGTAGAGCGCATCGACCTCCGGCAGCACTTCGGCCAAGGCACCGCAGTCGCGCAGCGTGCGCAGGAAGGCCGAGGGCAGGGCGCAACGCAGCGCACGCGCGAGCTCCTGCCAGACGCGTTCGGGGGCGAGTGTGGCGAGTTCGCCGGACGCGACGACCTCCCGCATCAGCGAAATCGTCTCCGGAGCGACGCGAAAGCCCAACGGCGCGAAGCGCGCCATGAAGCGCGCCGCCCGCATCACGCGCAAGGGGTCCTCCACGAACGCGGGGCCGACATGGCGCAGCACGCGGCGTTCGATGTCGCCCACGCCATCGAATGGATCGATGATCCCGCCGCTGTCCACGTCGCGCGCGATCGCGTTGAGGGTGAAGTCACGCCTCGCCAGGTCCTCCTCCAGTGTCACGTCCGGCGCGGCGTGGACGACGAAGCCCGTATGGCCAATCCCGGATTTGCGCTCGGTGCGTGCGAGGGCATGTTCCTCGCCGGTGTCGGGATGCAGGAACACCGGGAAGTCACGGCCGACTTGGCGGAAGCCGGCCTCACGCATCGCCTCCACCGTCGCGCCGACGACAACGAAGTCACGATCGCCCGGCGCGAGGCCGAGCAGTTCATCGCGCACCGCGCCGCCGACCAGATAGGTCCGCATCGGCATCAGGCCTTCATCGGGGCATGTGCGTGGCCAGCAGCGCGACCAGCCGCGTCGAGCCCTCGCCGCGCCCGAGCTTGAGCGAGATCGGCTGAGTCTGCCCCATCAGCCAGAGGTGGAAGTCGGCCTCCAGTTCGAAATGGCCGGCGGTCTCCAGCGAATGCATGACGATGCTGCGATAGGGGATGCTGCGGTACTCGACCTTCTTCGCGGTAACGCCCTGCTTGTTGATCAGGATGAGGCGGCGGTCGGTGAAGGCAATGACGTCGCGCACGAAGGCGAAGCCGGCCTCGACGCGCTCGCCATCGGCCAGCATCGGGGCGAGTTCGGGTTGCAGCTGGTCGGCGGAAGTTTCGCCGGCATGGCCGAGCAGGCTGTCGATCAGGCCCATGGCGCGTGCTCCGTGTGTGAGATCGCCAGTGTAGGTCAGCGGGTCGGCGCGGGGCAGGCGAAGCGGGTGCGCTTGCCATCGACCTTGCCGGCGATGCGGTCGGACACGCGCAGGGCATCGCCGTTCATCCGCCAGTCGTAGATCACGCTGAAGGCGAGCACGCGCGCCACGTACTCGCGGGTTTCCTTGTAGCTGATCGTCTCGATCCAGAGGTCGGGATCGAAGTCGGGCCGCTGGTCTCGCCAGCGCGTGGTCGGCGTGGGTCCGGCGTTGTAGGCGGCGATCGCGTGCGGCAGGTCGCCCCAGCGTTCGTGCATTTCACGCAGGTAGGCGCTGCCGATGGCGATGTTGGTGTCGGGGTCATACAGGCTTTCGGCACCCTTCCACGGGATGCCGGCCTTCTGCGCGGTGGCCTGCCCGGTGGCCGGCAACACCTGCATCAGGCCCATCGCGTTGGCCGGCGAGCGCGCGTTCGGGTCGTACACGCTTTCGGCGCGGATCTCGGCGGCGATCCAGGCCGGATCGAGGCCGTTGCGCCGGGCCTCGCGACGGATCGCATCGACGTGGTGCAGCGGGAAACGCAGCGTGTAGAGCCGCAGTTCGTCGCGGTTCTCGCGCGCCAGGTCGAATACGGCACGGTCGAACCAGCCGCTGCCCTGTGCCAGTGCCACGGCGATGCGGCGGCGCTCGTCGTCGAAGCCTGCCAGCGCGTCGCGCCATTCCCGTGTCGCCCAGTCCTTCCGGCCGATCCGGTACAGCGCCAGCGCGCGTTGCAGTGCCGGGGTTGCCGCCACATCTGCGCGCAGCGCTGGCTGCGGCTGCGGTGTCCACGGACACAGCGGGTACGGCGCGCCGATCCGGTCGGCGGCCAGGAAGCCGTGGAACTCCGGTGACTTCGCAGCCTCGGCATACAGCGCGCGGGCGTCGCCGCCGCCGGCCATCTCGGTCAGGCGGGCGCGAAAATAACGCCACTGCGTGTTGTCGCGCAGATTGGCCGGCAGCTTGTCCATCGCAGCCAGCGCGCCGGCCCAGTCGCGGCGGGCCATTGCTTCCCGCACGCGCAGGGTGCTCAAGCGCTCGTCGTAGGCGGACTCGGGTGTCGCCGCGAGCCGCTGCGCGGCTTCCGGCTCGTAGGAGGCCGCGGACTGCAGCGCGATCTCGGCAAGGACGCGGCCGCGCTGGGTTTCGTCGAGTGCCAGGGGTGGCGCGAACTTCGCCAGTGCGGTTTCGGCATTGGCCGGTGACTTCTTCGCCATCGCCACCAGCGCGGCAGCTGCCGCGGCACGGCTGCGTGCATCGCGCGGCCACTGCATCGATGCATCGCCAAGGGTGCCGGCACTGATTGCATCGGCATAGGCGAGCGCCTGCGTGCGCGCGGGCTCCGGCAATCCGGAGGCGGCTTCGCGCATGACCGCGGGCTGGTGTTCGCCGATAGCCAGGTCGATGCGCTGCCAGCGCAACGCGTCGTCAAGCCCGCCCTGTGCCCGCCAGGCATCGATGGCGGGCGTGCATTCGGACGGGATCGGCTTGCCGGTGAGCCAGACCTGACGCACCGATTGCATCCAGTCGGCATCGACCTGACCCGCCTGCAGTCGTGCCTGCAACGCCAAGCAGCGCAGCGCGGCACGCTCGATGGTCGGCCGCCACTCGCGGAGGAACGGCGTCCACTGCTCGCGACGTGCCAACGCGGCCAGCCAGTCCTCGCGGAAGCGGCGCCCGACCGCATCATCCGGATGCGCGGCGAGGAACGCCCCGGCCTCGTCCAGGGCCAGCGTGTCGATGTCACGACGCAGGCGCGCGTATTCCACCCACGCCTGGGCAGGGTGGGACTGCACCGCGGCCTGCAGCGCCGGGGTAAGCTCGCCGCGGCTCGCCGCATCGATGGCGGCTTCGAGCGCGGCATCGCCGCGGTCCTGAGCATGCGCGGCTGGGTCCTCGCGCACGCTTGTCGGTGGCACGTCATGGTGACCGGCGCATCCGGCGGCGAGCACGCAGCAAAATAGAAGGGTGGACGCATGCCATCGCATGCCCCGACTATAGCCCCGGTTTTCTGAATCGGGATGACGCATGCCTCTGGATCCATTGGCCTGGCTGGCGTTCCTCGCCTTGGGTGCGGTGGCGGGGGTGCTCGCCGGTCTGCTCGGCGTGGGAGGCGGCCTGGTCCTGGTCGCGGCGCTGGCCTGGCTGCTGCCGACCCAGGGCATCCCGCATGAAGCGGCGATGCATGCGGCATTGGCGACCTCGCTGGCCAGCATCGTGTTCACCGCGATGTCGTCTGCGCGGGCCCATGCTCGCCGTGGCAGCGTGCTGTGGCCCACGGTGGCGTGGATGGTGCCGGGCATTCTGGTCGGCGGCTGGCTCGGCAGCCGCTTCGCGGTCGGGCTGGAGGGTCACTGGCTGCGCTGGGGTGTCGCCGGCTATTGCCTGATCGCCGCTGCCCAGATGCTGCTGGCCAAGCCGCGCACGGGGGAGGGCAGCGACATCGTGCCGCGCGGCCCGGCGATGAGTGCGGCGGGCGGGGTGATCGGCGTGGTCTCGGCGCTGGTGGGCATCGGCGGCGGCAGCATGACCGTGCCCCTGCTCACCTGGCGCGGAGTGGCGCCGGTACGCGCGGTCGGCACCTCGTCGGCCTGCGGGGTCTTCATCGGCATCGCCAGTGCACTCGGTTACGCGCTCAACGCGCCTGCCGGGGCGTTGCCGCAGCATGCGTGGGGCTATGTCTACCTGCCGGCCGCGATCTGCGTGGCGGCCGCATCCATCCTGTTCGCACCGTTCGGCACCCGCATCGCCCATGCGATCAGCGGGCTGGCGTTGAAACGGGTGTTCGCGTTGTTCCTGCTGGCGGTCGGGGCGAGCCTGTTGCTGCAGTGATCAGCGCTTGAGCGCGGTTTCGGGAACCTCGAGCTCGACCGACAGCGCCAAGTGGTCCGATGCCGCTGCCGGCATCGCGCTGCGATTGGCACCGCGGATGCTGTCGGTGGTGAGGATGTGGTCGATGGCACGCTGCGGGCGCCACGCGGGGAAGGTCAGCACGTCACAGTCGGGTGGCTGCAGCCGGGTGTGCCGGTACAGCACTTCCATCTCCGGCTCGCTCGCTAGGCAGTTGAAGTCGCCCATCAGCACCGCATTCGGCGCGTCGGCCAGCACCTCGGCAATGAACGACAACTGCGCCAGCCGCGACTGCGCGCCCAGCGAGAGGTGCGCCACCGCGACCATCAGGCCTTCCTCGCCCTCGCCGAAGCGCCCGACCAGCACACCGCGGCCCTTCACCCGGCCGGGCAGGGGATGGGTGAACACTTCGACCGGCTCCATCTGGCTCAATAGGCCGTTCGCGCTTGAAGCGACCCCACCGACGCTGCGGTTGGGCTGGTGGGTCCAGAACGCGAACCCGGCGCGGTTGGCCAGGTAGTGGGTCTGGTTGGTGAAGCCCGAGCGCAGGCTGCCCGGGTCGGCCTCCTGCAGGCCGACGATGTCATGCTGGCGCGCCAGCGCGGCGATCGCGTCCAGTGCGCCACGCTTGCCCCCCAGCGGCGTCACATGCGACCAGCTGCGGGTCGCGTAGTCGCTGTAGCGCCGCGTGCTGGAACCGGCCTGGATGTTGGCCGAGAGCAGCTTGAGCCGTTTGAAGGCCATTTCGGGCCGTTACTGGCCGGCGGCAGTGCGCTCCTGCGCGATGAGCGCGTTGGCGATCTGCAGCTGTTCGTCGTGGCTGCGGCCCAGGATGCGGTACTTGCCGTTGACGATCAGGGTCGGCGTGCCTTCCACGCCACTGCGCTGGGCAAACTGGAAGCCCTGCGCCAAGCGCGCGGTCATCGCGAAGCTGTTCATCGCCTCGCCCAGCGCCTTGGTGTCGACACCCTTCTTGCCGAGGTAGGCGAGGAGCTCGTCAGCGCTCGAGTTCGGCGGCAGCGCGCGTTCAGCGTGGATCGCGTTGAAGGTGGTCTGGTGGACCTTGTCCAGTTGGCCGGTGGTTTCGGCGGCGTAGTAGAGCCGCGCCAGCGTGTCGTTGGCGCCGCCCGAGAGCGGGAGCGCGGTGAAGCGGACATCCCCCGGCAGCCGGTTTTTCCATGCGTTGACGGTGGGTTCGAACGCGTTGCAGGCGCCGCACCAGTAGGCGAACACCTCCACCACCTCGGCTGCCTTGCCGTCGAGCGGCTGCAGCGGCTGGCCGTTGGGGATCAGCACGTAATCGACATCCGGGACCAGGTTGGCCTTGGCATTGGAAGTCGCCGGCGCTGCTGGCGCCTCGGTCGCGGTCGCGGTATCGACCGCAGCCCCGGCATCGGCCGGCTGCGAGGCCGCGGGCGCGGGTGCCACCGCGGACGGCGCGTCATCGGTCTTGTTGCACGCCGCGAGCAGAACCAGGGGAATGAGCAGCGACAGGTGGCGCTTCATGGCAGGGGCTTCTCCGTTTGAATGCATTGGTTGAAGAGAATGATGCCGCATCAGCGCCTTGCCGCGCGTTCCATCGCGGCCAGTTGTGCGGCGATCCGCAGCAGATCCTGCTTGCTGCGGCCCATGACGCGGTACTTGCCGGCGACGATCAGCATCGGGGTGCCCTGCACACCTGCGGTTTCGATGAACTGGCGCGCCAGCCGCATCCGCGTCGCGGTGTCGCGGGAATCCATTGCCGCCTGGAAGTCGGCCGGCTTGACGCCGTAGCGGGCGTGGAACTGGGCGATTTCGCCTGCAGTCGGATTGCGCGGCAGGCTGCCATCGAAGTGGATCGCACGGAACAGGTCGTTGTGTACGCGCGCGGGCAGCTTGAGCTGGCGGGCGGCGAAGAAGGCGCGGGCCAGCGGATCGTTGGGATCGAAGGTGGCCGGCACATAGGTGAAATCGATGTCGGCCGGCAGCCGCGCCTTGAAGGCATCGACCATGGGTTGGAAATCGTTGCAGTGGTGGCAGGCATAACTGAACACCTCGGCGATCTCGATCCGGCCCTTCGCTGCCGCGAATGGCGCGCCGCCGGGGATTTCCACGTAGTCCTGCCCGGCGACCGGTGCAGGCGGCGTGCCCTGCGACTGCGCCGCCAGCTGCGGGGCGAACAGCCAAAGCACGGCGGCGAGGATGGCCAGGGCGGCAGGACGGATCAGGGTCATGGCGAGCCTACGATAGGGACGTGGAGGTGAGCCGCGGATAAAGAAACGCCAGCCGGAGGGGCTGGCGCAAGGATCGAGGTTCTCTGGAACCTATTCTGACAGCGTCGCGGCGCGAAGGTTCCCGAAGCGTCAGTTGGTGACCGCCTCGGCGGGTGCCGGCGTGTCCGAAGCCGGAGCGTCTGCAGCGGGAGCGGCCGGCGTCGTGGGCGCGACGACGGGGGTCAGGCCTTCGATGGTCGGGCGCTGCGGGACGGCCGGCAGCGGGCCCGAGGTGCGCGCGGCGGCGACCTGCTCGGCGGATGCCTGGTCGGCCACGTGGTGCAGGCCCTGCAGATAGCTGGCCAGCGAGAGGATTCCCTCGTCGGTCAGGTTCTTGGCCACGGACGCCATCTGGTTGAAGAGCTGCGGGTGCGGCTGGGTGGTCTGGCCGGCGCGGTACTCCTGCAGCCGGCGCACCACGTACCCGGCTTCCTGCCCACCGAGCTGCGGATAGGCCGGGCCGGGGTTGCCGGCGCCGCTGGGGCCGTGGCAGGCGATGCACGCCGGGATGTTGCGCTCGACGTTGCCGACGCGGTAGATCGCCTCGCCCGGCTGATAGAACTTCTGGCCCTTGTAGGGGCTGGCCGGGTCTTCGATCACGGTGTCCACCGCCACGCCGGCGCCGCTGCGCTGGTTGGCGTAATGGGCGCCGACATCACGCATGTCCTGCGCGGTCAGCACGTCGGCATAGGGCTTCATCAACGCCGCCAGGCCGGAAGTGCGGTGGTTGGCCTTGAACAGGGCCAGCTGGGTGGCGATGTAGCGCTCGGGCATGCCGGCGATCCGCGGGGCCTGCTGCAGCATGGCATTGCCGTCGATGCCGTGGCACGCGGCGCAGGCGCCGGCCTTGACCGATCCGGCCTGCGCATCGCCCCAGTGGGTGGTGGCGAGTTCGGCGACCGCATCCACCGGTGCGGCGGCAGCCGCGTCAATCGGCGTGGTGGCGGCCGGCTCGGCCTCGGGCAGCGGGTTCACGGTGGTCTGGGCGACGGCCACCGCAGCGGCGGCCAGGACGGCCAGACCGGCGATGCCATAAACGCGGGCGTAGCGCATGCGGAACTCCACAGGATGACGCGGGCGACGGCGCGCGTCCGAACCGGTGGATTATCGTCGCGGCGCGGGCGAATGGTCAAACGCCGACCCGCCGGACGGGGCCGCATGTCATCCTATGCCGATGGCCAACCCCTTCGCCCGCGCCCGCTACCTGCTCTCGGCCCACACCCCGCGCCAGCTTCCGCCCGAGGGTGGCCGCGAGGTCGCCTTCGCCGGACGCTCCAATGCCGGCAAGTCCAGTGCGTTGAACACGATCTGCCAGCAGAACGCGCTGGCGCGCGTGTCCAAGACCCCGGGGCGCACCCAGCAGCTGGTCTATTTCGAGTTGCCGCCGCATCCCGACACCTACCTCGTCGACCTGCCCGGCTACGGCTACGCCAAGGTGCCCAAGGAGATGCAGGAGCACTGGCAGGCCTTCATCGCGCAATATTTCGAGAGCCGGCAGGCGCTGGCCGGCCTGGTGGTGGTGATGGATATCCGCCACCCGCTCAAGGACTACGACCTGCAGATGCGCGGCTACGCATTCGAACGCGGCCTGCCAGCGCACGCGTTGCTGACCATCGCCGACAAGCTCTCGCGCGGGGCGGCGATGAACACGCTGCAGCAGGTCCGCAGCGAGTTGCTGCGCCATTTTTCGGATTCGATTTCCGCCCAGGTGTTCTCCGGCGAATCCAGGCAGGGCGTGGAGGAAGCCCGGACCCTGCTCTCGCGCTGGCTGGCCCTGCCCAACGCGGCCTGAGCTGCATTCCCCGACCCGAGGCCCCGATGTCCGGACCCAGCGCCAGCAACGACACCCTGATCACCGACCGCCGCCAGCTGGTGGAGGTGATCGCCTCCGGCGAGAAGCCGAAAGCCGACTGGCGCATCGGTACCGAGCACGAGAAGTTCGGCTTCCGGCTCGACGACCTGCGTCCGCCCACCTTTGACGGCGAACGCGGCATCGAGGCGCTGCTGCGCGGCCTGGTCCGCTATGGCTGGACACCGCACGAGGAGCACGGTCACCTGATCGCGCTTTCGCGCGACGGCGCATCTGTGACGCTGGAGCCTGCCGGCCAGCTGGAACTGTCGGGTGCGCCGCTGGCATCGATCCACGAGACCTGCAAGGAGGTCGGCGGCCACCTGCGCGAGGTGCGCGAAGTCGCCGACGAACTCGGCCTCGGCTTCCTCGGCATGGGTTTCCAGCCGAAGTGGCGGCGCGAGGACATGCCGTGGATGCCGAAGGGTCGCTACAAGATCATGCGCGAGTACATGCCGAAGGTGGGCGGTCTCGGCCTCGACATGATGACCCGCACCTGCACCGTGCAGGTCAACCTGGATTACGCCTCCGAGGCGGACATGCGCAAGAAGTTCCGCGTGTCGCTGGCGCTGCAGCCGGTGGCCACCGCGTTTTTCGCCGACTCGCCGTTCACCGATGGCCAGCCGAACGGCTACCTCAGCTACCGCTCGCACATCTGGACCGACACCGACGCCGGCCGCACCGGCATGCTCGACTTCGTGTTCGAGGACGGCTTCGGCTACGAGCGCTACGTCGAATACCTGCTCGACGTGCCGATGTACTTCTCCTATCGCGATGGCGAGTACGTCGATGCCTCGGGCAAGTCGTTCCGCAAGTTCCTGCGTGGCGAACTGGACGTGCTGCCGGGCGTCCTGCCCACGCTGCGCGACTGGAAC
The DNA here is from genome assembly GCA_023393895.1 of Pseudomonadota bacterium. The sequence continues at coordinate 8,096 of JAEXBT010000137.1, read as the reverse complement.
GACCACATGACCACCGCCTTCCCGGAAGTGCGGATGAAGAAGTACCTGGAGATGCGCGGCGCCGATTCCGGGCCGTGGGGTCGCATCTGCGCGCTGCCGGCGTTCTGGGTGGGCCTTCTCTACGACGATGCCGCGCTTGATGCCGCGTGGGATCTGGTACGGGACTTCAGCATGGAAGAGCGCCACGCCTTGCGCGACGGCGTGCCCCGGCATGCGCTGAACCTGCCGTTCCGCGGCGCCAGAGTTCGCGAGTTGGCGGTTGAAGCGTTGAAGATCTCGGTGGCGGGTCTGCGCCGCCGCGCGTGCTGCAACATCGGTGGGCAGGATGAGTCCGCGTTCCTGCAGGAGCTGATCGAGATCGCCGAGAGCGGCCAGACCGCCGCCGAGCGCAAGCTGTCGCTCTTCCATGGCGAATGGAACGGCGACATCGATCGCGTATTCGGCGAGTTCGCCTACTGATCCTGTTCAGGCGTGCGCCAGCGCGCCGCAGTCCACGGCCCAGCGGTGCGTGGCCAAGTCGTCGGCACGGGTCAGGCCGCGGGTCAGCAGCGCGACCGGCTTGCCGCCTTCCACGGCGCGACGCACCAGCCGATAGCCGGAAAAGACCATCAGCGACGAGCCGGCCACGAGCAACGCATCGGCCGCATCGATGCACGCGGTCGCCGCCGCGATCCGCGCCGGTGGCACGCTGCCACCGAAGAAGACCACGTCCGGCTTGAGCATCCCGCCGCAGGACTCGCAGCACGGCTCGACATAGCGCGAGGCATCGATGTCATCGACCTCCGCATCGCCATCGGGTGCGGGTGTCGCACTCCGCTGCCAGTGTGGATGCGCCGCAGCAAGTCGTGGTTGCAGCGCGTCTCGCGCGGAGGTCTGGCCGCACCGCGTGCAGATGACACGATCGATGCGGCCGTGCAGGTCGATCGCGTCTGCATGGCCGGCGCGTGCGTGCAGGCCGTCCACGTTCTGGGTGATGAGGCCGCTGAGCGTGCCATCGCCCGCCCAGCGGGCCAGCGCGTGGTGCGCGCCGTTCGGTCGCGCGTTAGCGACCGTGTGCCAGCCGGCGAAGCTGCGCTGCCAGTAGCGCGCGCGGAACGCGGGATCGCCCATGAATTGCGCGTGGGTGATCGGGGCATTGCGCTTCCATGCGCCATCGTTGCCCCGATAGTCGGGGATCCCGGAAGCGGTGCTGATGCCTGCGCCGGTGAGGACGCACATGCGCGGATGCATCGCCCGGAATCGTCGCAACTCATCCCGTACCGCGTTGGCATCGCCCAGTGCAGGGACGCGCGGTGGCGGCGTGATCGTGCGCGGCAGGATGGCGCGGAGGCGGGTGGCGAGGTGCGGAGCGGCCATGCGGCATCCTGCAACGGACGCGGCGCAGCGGCAAGCGTGATCGCCTATACTCCCCCCCAGTATTGGAGGTGCAATGCCGCACACTGCCGAAGAGCGCAGGAAAGCGATCACCCGGCTGCGCAAGATCCGTGGCCAGGCCGAAGCGCTTGAGCGCACGATCGCCGATGGCGCCAGTTGCGGTGAGGTCCTGCAACAGCTGGCAGCGATGCGCGGCGGCGTCAACGGACTCGTCCGCGAGGTGCTGGAAGGCCACCTGCGCGAGACCTTCGCGGCCGGCGCTCAAGCGCGCACGCGTGCGCGAACGGACGCCGCGATCGATGAAGTTGCCGACCTGCTGCGCACCTACCTGAAATGACATCGTCCGCCCCAAGGAGCCCCGCATGAGCGAGACCATCGGCAAGACCCTGAAATCCCGTGCCGCCGTCGCCTTCAAGGCTGGCGCGCCGCTTGAGATCGTCGAGATCGACGTCGCGCCGCCGAAGGCAGGCGAAGTGCGTATCCGCATCACCCACACCGGGGTCTGCCACACCGATGCCTTCACGCTGTCGGGAGACGATCCCGAGGGCTTGTTCCCCGTGGTGCTCGGCCACGAGGGTGCCGGTGTCGTGGTGGACGTGGGCGAGGGCGTGGCCTCGGTGAAGCCGGGCGACCACGTCATCCCGCTCTACACCGCCGAATGTGGCGAATGCCTGTTCTGCCAGTCTGGCAAGACCAACCTGTGCACCTCGGTCCGCGCCACCCAGGGACAGGGCGTGATGCCCGACGGCAGCACGCGGTTCTCGTACGACGGCAAGCCGCTGTACCACTACATGGGCTGCAGCACCTTCAGCGAGTACACCGTCGTCGCCGAGGTGTCGCTGGCGAAGATCCATCCGGAGGCGAACCCGGAGCAGGTCTGCCTGCTCGGTTGCGGCGTCACCACCGGCATCGGCGCGGTGCACAACACGGCGAAGGTGCAGCCGGGCGATTCGGTCGCGGTGTTCGGGCTCGGCGGCATTGGCCTGGCGGTGATCCAGGGCGCGCGCCAGGCGAAGGCCGGTCGCATCATCGCCATCGACACCAACCCCGACAAGTTCCCGATGGCGCGCGACATGGGCGCGACCGATTGCGTCAACCCGAAGGCGCACGACAAGCCCATCCAGCAGGTGATCGTGGAGATGACCGGCTGGGGTGTGGATCATTCCTTCGAATGCATCGGCAATGTCAACGTGATGCGCGCGGCGCTGGAGTGCGCGCACCGTGGCTGGGGCCAGTCGGTGATCATCGGCGTCGCCGGCGCCGGGCAGGAAATCTCGACGCGTCCGTTCCAGCTGGTGACCGGGCGCAAGTGGATGGGTACCGCGTTCGGCGGAGTGAAGGGCCGCACGCAGCTGCCTGGGATGGTGGAGGAGGCGATGCGCGGTGATATCGACCTGGCGCCCTTCGTGACGCACACGATGCCGCTGGACGAGATCAACACCGCCTTCGATCTGATGCATGCGGGCAAGTCGATCCGCAGCGTGGTGCACTACTGATGCAGGGCCAGCAGGGTCCCGGTGCGATATGGGACGCGCGCTACGACGGCGATGCGTTCTTCTACGGCGTTGCGCCGAATGATTTCCTCGCCGAACACGCGGGGAAGATCGAAGGCCCGGTGCTGTCGCTGGCCGAGGGCGAGGGACGCAACGCGGTGTTCCTCGCCGAGCGCGGACTCGAGGTGTTGGGCGTGGATGTTTCGGCTGTCGGCCTCGGGAAAGCGCAGCGCCTGGCGGAGGCGCGTGGCGTGCGCATCGAAACCGCGGTCGCCGATCTCGCCGAGTACACGCCGGAGGCCGGTCGCTACGGCGCAGTGGTTTCGATCTTCGCGCACCTGCCGCCAGCGGTGCGTGCAGTGCTGTATCCGCGCGTGATCGCTGCACTGAAACCGGGCGGCCTGCTGTTGCTCGAGGGCTATGCCGAGGCGCAGCTTTCAAGAGATACCGGCGGTCCGAAGGATATCGCGCTGCTGTTCAGCGTGGACCAGCTGCGAGAGGACTTCCGCAGCCTGGAGTTGGTGCTGCTGCGCGAGGTCGTACGCGACGTCCGCGAAGGTACTGGACACACAGGACTCGCTTCGGTCGTGCAATTCATCGGACGCAAAGGGGAATGAACATGGCTTCGATCAGTGACACGGAGCGACTTGAGCATCACGCCTGCTTCGGTGGCTGGCAGGACGTCTATCGTCACCGCTCCGAGGTGCTCGGCTGTGACATGACCGTCGGGGTGTACTTTCCGCCGCAGGCCGAGGAAGGCGCCTGCCCGGTGCTGTACTGGCTTTCGGGCCTGACCTGCAGCGAGCAGAACTTCATCACCAAGGCGGGCGCCCAGCGCTATGCCGCGGAACACGGGATCATCCTGGTCGCACCCGATACCAGTCCGCGCGGCTTGCACGTGGCCGATGCCGATGGCTACGACCTCGGGCAGGGCGCAGGCTTCTACCTCGATGCGACCGAGGCGCCGTGGGCCTCGCACTACCGCATGGAAAGCTACATCGTCGAGGAACTACCGGCCTGGGTGGAAGCGGATCCGGCAGCCAGCGCGGTGCGCGCGATCAGCGGGCACTCAATGGGCGGCCATGGCGCGCTCACCCTGGCGATGCGCCACCCCGGCCGCTATCGCAGCGTGTCCGCGTTCTCCCCGATCGTCGCGCCGTCCCAGGTGCCGTGGGGCGAGAAGGCCTTCACGGCCTACCTGGGTGAGAACCGCGAGACGTGGCAGCCACACGATGCGACTGCGCTGGTGGCGTCAGGCCTCGAGGAACGCCTGACGCTGCTGATCGACCAGGGCATGGCCGACGATTTCCTCGAGACCCAGCTGCGCCCGCAGTTGCTGGTCGATGCCGCCCGCGATGCCGGCCATCCTCTCACCCTCAACATGCGCGAGGGCTACGACCACAGCTACTACTTCATCGCAAGCTTCATCGGTGAGCACATCACGCATCACGCCGCGGCGATGCGCGACTGAGCCGGGGAAGTCAGCGCACGTCGCGCAGCTGCCAGTGCGAGCCGGCGAGCAGGCGCATGCGATGCTTGAAGGCCTCGCCATTCAGTGCGCTGTCGATGATCAGATCGATGTGCAGGTCGTCCTGCCTGCCCTCGACCGTGGCGGATGGATCGGTGGCGGCGAGCCTAGGATCGACGCCGTCGGGGTCGTCCTGGGTGGCAACCCAGCGCTGGAACAGCGCGTCGCCACGCAGCGCAGCCTGGAGTTCCTCGGCGAGACCCTCCGCGCCTACCGAGCGGAAGGCGAACTCACCTGCACTGGCCAGCTTGCCGGAGTCGGGAATGGTGATGAAGTAGCGGGGCATGTGTCTTCGCTTGTGGGGAAGTGCCCACCAGAGTAGCAGTGGTGCAGTGGGCGCGGCGCAATCAGGCGAAGTGCTGCGCACCTTCCTGCGCGTAGGCGAGGCTGAGGGTTCCCGGGCCGGTATTGATGATCCCTGTCAGTCCCATCACGCTCTCAACCAGCGGGATCGAAGCGTCCTCGCACGCGGCTCGCAGGGCTTCGTAGCCGGGCAGTTGGCGGACTTCCGCCAGATCGCCGCCGTAGCTCAGGGTGATGGCGGGCACCAGCAGGTCCTCGCCGCAGCGCCGTGCCACGTGCTCCATCATCCGCTGGCAGGCCGCTTCGTAGCCGCGGATCTTGGCCACGGGCCGGGTCTGCCCACGATTGCAGTAGAGCCAGGGCTTGATGTCCAGCGCCGAACCCAGCGCCGCACTCAGGAGGCCGACGCTGCGATCGCCCTTGGCGCGTGCGCGGCTGCGCACGTAGTACAGGTCCGGCGTCACCAGCATGGCATGGGTGTTCGCGACTACGCGGTCGACCCGGGTGCGGATGAGATTGGGGCTGGTGCCTTCGCGCCGCATCCGGATGGTTTCCCAGGCGATCAGGGACTGGCCGGCGAACAGGCTGCCCGTATCGGTCACGCGCATGTTGAAGGGACCGCGGCCATCCCCGGCATTCCGGTGGCCGTGATACTCGCTGAGGATCTTGAAGCTGGCCTGCACGCAGCGCTCGTGGATCGGACTGCGGGTACTGGTGATCGTCTCCACCATGACGTAGTCGTAGTCGACGACCAGTTGCCTGAGGAACAGTTCAGCGATCTGTTCCACGGTAAAGGGAATGGTTTCGGCCTCTGCCGCGTCCTTGGCCAGTCCGCTTTCGAGGAACTGCATCGACACCGCGTCCTGCCGCTGGTCGTTGATGACTTGGTCGCCGATCCGGACCGCGATCGGCAACACCACGACCTTCTCTTCGGCCAACAGCTGTTCAGGCAGGTCGCAACCTGCATCCACCACCAAGCCTGTTCGCACGTCGCCCCCTGTAGCACCGCCCACGTTTCAGGCGATTCTTGCCCGTATGCAGGGCGGGGGCAATCTCAAAAACCTATTGCCCGTCACATTTCATTGGCCCGATATGCGGGAGGAAGCGAGGACTCCCTGTTCATGTAGCGATCGCGCAATTCGGTCTGCCGTGACCTCATCGGCACGGCGCGGCCACTCATCCATACCTGCTGCGCGGTATGGGCGACGTCGAGCGGATCGCCGCTCCACAGCACCAGGTCCGCGCGCCGGCCGATGCCGATGGCGCCGACATCCGCACCCACGCCGAATGCCTGCGCGGGTACGCGGGTCAGACCGGCCAGCGCGTCTTCCCACGGCAGGCCGTTGGCGACCGCGTTGCCGGCCAGCTGGCGCAGCTTGCGCGCGTAGTGCGAGCCGTCGCCGGCCATCGCGAAGCCGACATCGACGCCGGCCGCGGACAGCCGCGCGGCGTTCTCCATGCTGGCGCCGATCTGGTCGAAGTCGGCGGGCAGGTTCGCCAGCGGGTCGACGAACACCGGCACCCCGGCCGCCGCGATGTCGCCAGCCACCTTCCAGGCCTCGCTGGCGCCAACCAGCGCCACCCGGACGTTGCGAGACTTGGCCCAGCGCAGCAGCCGGCGGATGTCGGCGGCGCGATGCACGTTCACCGCGACGCGGCCGCCGCCGCCGAAATACTTGGCCAGCGTGCTGCGGCCTGCGGGCGTGAGCAGGGCGAATTGCGAATCCGGCCCGATGCGTCCACGGATCTCATCGATGAGCTGGTCGAGGATCATCCACTGCGCCGCGCGCGAGCCACCGGTCAGGTGCGAGCCGTCGGCGCCGAGCGTCACGAACAGCACCTTCGGGCCGATCGGGTCGAGGCTGCCGTCGAAACGCACCACGCCGCCCTGGCCACCGATGAACGAGCCGCCGGACGCGGGATTGGCCGCCAGCAGGGTCCAGCCGAAGCCCTCGACCCGCGCGACCGGCACCAGCACCGATTCCGGGTTGTAGGCCAGGGTGACATCGAACTCCGGGCGCACCTGCATGTCCTTGGCGCCGCTGCCGAGCGCGACGTGGCTGTCGACGGTGCGCGACTCGCCGCTGACCTCTTCCACGCCGATGTCGTTGATGCCAGCGAAAAGTGCCGGGGTCACCGGCCGGCCCTGCGCATCGATGACCTGCGCGTTGCCGGCCGCCAGCCCGCGGCCGATGCCGGCGATGCGGCCGTTTCGCACCAGCACGTCGGCGTTCTGCAGCGTGCCCTGTGCAGTCGCGGTATGCACGGTTGCGTTCCGGATCAGCAGGTCCTGGGCGAAGGCAGGCGTGGCGAACGCGCAAGCCAGCGCGAGGGCGGCGAGTCGGGTGGCGGCGCGGCTCATCGGGCTTCTCCCTGCATCAGGTCCTGGCCGAGCAGGAAGTCGGATTTCGGCTGCAGCTTCGGGTCGCGGCGGTCATACAGCTTCGCGCCATCGACATAGACCTGTTCGGCCTGCGCATAGCTGGAGAACGGATTGCCGTTCCAGACCACCACGTCGGCCATCTTCCCGGCTTCCAGCGTACCGGTGAGGTGGTCGATGCCCATCGATTTCGCCGCATTGAGCGTGAGCCAGCGGATCGCGTGTTCGGGCGTGGTCTCGATGCCGATGCGGCGGCCGTTTGCCATCACCTTGGCCGCTTCCTGGTTGAGGCGCTGAATGCCTTCGCCCGAATCGCTGTGCACGATGGCGCAGCCGCCGGGCGCACGGTCGACCATCAGGATGTTTTCCTGGATGCCGTCGAACGACTCCATCTTGAAGCCCCACCAATCGGCCCAGAGTGCGCCGCACACGCCTTCGGCGGCCAGTCGGTCGGCCAGCTTGTAGGCCTCCACGCCATGGTGGAAGGCGGCGATCCTGAAGCCGTACTCCTTGGCCAGGTCGAGCATGATCGCCATCTCGTCGGCGCGGTAGCAGTGGTTGTGCACGCGAATGTCGCCGTTGATCGTGCCCGCCAGGGAGTCGAGCTTGAGGTCGCGCTTGCCGCCACTGTCCTTGCCCGAGTCCTGCGCCCCCTTGCGCTTCTTCATGTACTCGGCGGCGTCAGCGAAGGCGGCACGGAAGCCGGCGATGTTGCCCATGCGGGTGGAAGGGCCACCGCGCGAGCCGTAGACGCGCTTGGGGTTCTCGCCACAGGCCATCTTCAGGCCCCACGGCGCACCCGGGAACTTCATGCCCTGATAAGTGGTGCTGTAGACGTTCTTGAGCGTCACCCCACGGCCGCCGATCAGGTTGGCGGAGCCGGGCAGGATCTGAAGCGACGTCACGCCGCCGGCGAGTGCGGTGGCGAAGCCCGGGTCCTGCGGCCAGATCGAATGCTCGGCCCAGACCTGCGCGGTGACCGGGGCGGTGGCTTCGTTGCCATCGCTGTGTGCGGATG
>JAEXBT010000047.1 GCA_023393895.1 Pseudomonadota bacterium | reverse complement strand
ACTGATGCCTTCGCCGTAGAGGATTTCGGTGACGATCTGCTTGAACGGCGGCGCAAGCTTGTTCTTGACGACCTTGATCTTGGTCTGGTTGCCGATGATCTCGTCGCCCTTCTTGATGGCGCCGATGCGGCGGATGTCCAGGCGGACCGAAGCGTAGAACTTCAGTGCGTTGCCGCCGGTGGTGGTTTCGGGGCTCTGGCCGGGCATCATCACGCCGATCTTCATGCGCAGCTGGTTGATGAAGATCACCAGGCAGTTGCTGCGCTTGATGTTGCCGGTCAGCTTGCGCAGGGCCTGGCTCATCAGGCGGGCCTGCAGGCCGGGGAGCTGGTCGCCCATCTCGCCTTCGATCTCGGCCTTCGGGGTCAGCGCGGCCACCGAATCGACCACCACCATGTCCACCGCGCCGGAGCGCACCAGCATGTCGGCGATTTCCAGCGCCTGCTCGCCGGTATCCGGCTGCGAGAGCAGCAGGTCATCGACGTTCACGCCCAGCTTGGCTGCGTAGATCGGATCGAGCGCATGCTCGGCATCGATGAAGGCCGCGGTGCCGCCGGCCTTCTGGCATTCGGCGATCGCCTGCAGGGTGAGCGTGGTCTTGCCGGAGGATTCCGGTCCGTAGATCTCGACCACGCGGCCCTTCGGCAGGCCGCCGATGCCCAGTGCCAGGTCCAGCATCAGCGAGCCGGTGCCGATCGTCTCGACCTGCTCGATGGCCCGGTCGCCCATGCGCATCACCGAGCCCTTGCCGAACTGCTTCTCGATCTGGCTGAGCGCTGCGGTCAGCGCGCGTTTGCGGTTCTCGTCCATCTTGATGTCCTCGGAAGTGGGGGTGTTCTTGCGTGATTTCGTCATGGGGTCATTCTGGGGCAGGGGCGTCGCACGGGCTGCGACGGGGGGCCCAGGATCGAAATTAAAGGCCTCGACTCGACACCGGCACCGGGGGAAAGCGGGGCGAAGGGTCGGAAAACGCTCAACGGTTGGGCCGGACGAGTCCGCAATACAACCCTTCGATGGCGAAGTCCTGTCCCGGCATGACATCGATCGGCGCGTAATCGGGGTTGCGGGGCAGGAGGCGGATGCGGTCGCTGGTCTTCTTCAGCAGCTTCACCGTGATTTCCTCGTCGATGCGCGCGACGACGATCTGGCCGTTGCGTGCGTCCGGGGTGCGATGCACTCCGATCAGGTCGCCGTCGAAGATGCCCTCGTCGATCATCGAGTCCCCCTTCACCTTCAGCAGGTAGTCGGGGCGCGGCGAGAACAGCACGCGGTCGAGGATCAACACCTGATCGCTGCCGATGTCGGCGCCGATGGGCTGTCCGGCCGCCACCTGCCCCAGCACCGGGAGTTGCAGGGCGTCGTCCGGCAGGGCGGCCTCGCTGGCCAGCGGAAGCGCCGGCTGCTTCGGAGGAAGAGGGCGCAGGATGCGCAGGCTGCGGGCGACGCCCGGCTTGCGCTCGATCATCCCGGCGGCTTCGAGCGCCTCGAGGTGGTACTGCGCGCCGCGCACGCCACTGAAGCCGAACGCCCGCGCGATCTCGACCTGCGCGGGCGGGAATCCATCGGCTTCGATGCGTTCGGCGATGAAGCTGAGGATGGCTTGCTGGACTTCCGAGAGGGCGGGCTTGTTCATGTGAGTAGTAATACTACTCACAAATCAGGAATGCAAGCCCGATCAGTCGAATGCCTCGGCATCCAAGGCCATCAGGTTGTCCACGCCGCTTTCGAGCGCCGCCTTGTGCATCAGCGTGCGCGGCAGGATGCGCGCATAGTAGAAGCGTGCGGTTTCGCGCTTGGCCTCCTTGAAGGAGGACGGGCGATCGGAGGCTTCCGCCGCCGCCACGCTGCGCGCCCACCAGTAGGCGAGGGCGACGTAGCCGCTGTAGAACAGGTAGTCCCAGGCGGCGCCGCCGATTTCCTCGGGGTCGCGCGCGGCATCGCCGGCGATGCGTTCCGAGAGCTGCTGCCATTCGCCCAGCCGCTGGATGAGCACGGGCAGGAATTCGGCCAACGCCGGGTTCGCCGCTTCGCGGCTGCAGAAGCCGGATGCCTCCTCGAGGAACAGGCGCAGGCCGGCACCCTTGAGTTGAAGCAGCTTGCGACCGACCAGATCCAGGGCCTGGATGCCGGTGGTGCCTTCATAGAGCGTGGTGATGCGGGCATCGCGGGCCAGCTGTTCCATGCCGTGTTCGGCGATGTAACCGTGGCCGCCGAAACACTGCAGCGCGTGGTAGGTGCATTCGTTGCCCCATTCGGTCAGGCAGGCCTTGACGATCGGGGTGAGGAAGCCGACCAGCGCGTCGGCGTCGGCGCGACGCGCTTCGTCCGGGTCGTGCTGGGCGATGTCGAGGTTGAGGAAGGCATGGCTTGCCAGCAGGCGGCCGCCTTCGACCAGCGCCTTCTGGGTCAGCAGCATGCGCCGCACGTCGGGATGGACGATGATCGGATCGGCCGGCTTCTCAGGGAATTTCGGGCCGGAGAGTGCGCGCATCTGCAGGCGCTCGCGGGCGTAGTGCAACGCGTTCTGGTAGGCGCGATCGGCCAGGCCGAGCCCCTGCAGGCCGACGGCGAGACGGGCCGAGTTCATCATGGTGAACATCGCCATCAGGCCCTTGTGCGGCTGGCCGACCAGCCAGCCCTGGGCGCCGTCGAAGTTCATCACGCAGGTGGCGGAGCCGTGGATGCCCATCTTGTGTTCGAGGGCGCCGCAACGCAGGGCATTGCGATCCCCCATGGCGCCGTCGCGCCCGACCTTGAACTTCGGCACCACGAACAGCGAAATGCCGCGGCTGCCGGCCGGCGCATCGGGGAGCTTCGCCAGCACCAGGTGCACGATGTTCTCCGCCATGTCGTGTTCGCCGGCGGTGATGAAGATCTTGGTGCCCTCGATGGCGAAACTGCCATCGTCGTTGGGCGTGGCGCGGGTGCGCAGCAGGCCGAGGTCGCTGCCGGCGTGCGGCTCGGTCAGGCACATGGTGCCGGTCCAGCGGCCTTCCACCAGCGGCTTGAGGAAGACTTCGCGCTGCCATTCCTCGCCGTGGTGCAGCAGGGCCTCGGTGGCGCCGTGCGAGAGCAGGGGGAAATTGCCCCAGGCGAGGTTGGCGGCATCGATCATTTCCTTCATCGCGCAGCCCAGTGCGTGCGGCATGCCCTGTCCGCCGTATTCCACCGGCGCATTGAGGCCCGGCCAGCCGCCCTCCACGAACCGTTCGTAGGCGGCGCGGAAACCTTCCGGTGTGGTCACTTCGCCCGTTTCCGGGTCGAACCGGCATCCGGCATCGCCGGCGCCATTGAGCGGGGCGAGGACCTGCGAAGTGAATCGCGCGCCTTCATCGAGGACCGCGTCGATCAATTCGCGGCCGGCATCCTCCTGCCCGAGGCGGGAAAACTCCCGCTCGACATCCAGGACATCGAACAGGACGAAGCGGATGTCGTCGAGCGGGGCGCGGTATTGGCTCATGGAAATCTCCGGACAGGAAAGTGGGGGTCAGCGCAGCACGCCGGGCAGACCGGGGGCGGGGCTGAGTGCGCTGTTGCGCTGGATGCGGAACTGGCGGCTGCCGCCACCCTCGGGACGGGCGCTGACCGTGCCTTCCA
>JAEXBT010000104.1 GCA_023393895.1 Pseudomonadota bacterium | reverse complement strand
CGTGCAGGGTGTGGCCGGAGGGGAAGCTGAACTCGTCAAGCGGCGCCACCCAGGCGCGGATGTGGCGGTCGGCGGCGAACGGTCGCGGGCGCCGGGTCCAGCGCTTGAGTCCCTTGTAGAGCAGCAGCGAGGTGGCACCGACCGCCGCCAGATGGGCGGAGGCGCGCAGGCCGTCCCAGCCGTCGAGCACCACCATCGCGCCCATCAGCAGGTACCAGAACATGCCGTCGCCGAGTCGGCTGACCAGCGCGAAATAGGCCCGCGCACCGCGCAGCGCACCCAGGCCATTGGCGCGGCGGCACCAGCGGCCCTCGTGGCGGGTGATGCGGCGACGGCGCCCGCGCGGCGTGGTGATGGGCGCGGGCAGGGATTCGGTGTCAGGCAGCGCACGCATACTGGTTCACCTCGATGCCGGCGATCCGTTGCAGGATCTCGTCGAAATCGGCGGCGACCTGGTTCGGGCGCAGCCGCGAGATCGCCTCGCGCGCGTTCGCGCCCATCGCGCGGCGCATCGCATCGTCGCGACCGATCCGGGTCAGCGCGCGCACGAAGGCCGCGTCGTCGCGGCCCTCGATCGACGCGCCGTGCACGCCGTCCCTCAGGTGCTCCTTCGCCGCGCCGTAGCGGAAGGCGATGGTGGCGATGCCGCTGGCCATCGCCTCGATGGTGACGTTGCCGAAGGTTTCCGAATGGCTGGCGAAGGGGAAGATGTCGGCGCTGGCGAAATGGCGCGCGCAGTCCTCGCCGCGCTGGATGCCGCAGAACACGAAGTCCGGGTTGTCGCGCGCGATCGCCGCGCGTTCCGGGCCGTCGCCTACCCACACGTACTTCGCGTCGGGGCGATGCCGCTGCAGTTCGCGGAAGGCGCGGATGCCGAGCTGCAGGTTCTTCTCGGCGGCGATGCGGCCGACGTAGATCACCGCGAGATCGTCCGGCCCGAGGCCCCATTCGGCACGCAATGCATCGTCTCGGCGGGCGGGGTGAAACAGGTCCACATCCACCGCGCGCGGCATGTGGGTGACCTGGTCGAAGCCGATGCCCTGCAGGAACTCCATCAGCTCGCAGGTCGGCACGATGGTCGCCGCCGAGGTGTTGTGGAAGCGCCGCATCCAGCGCACGGCCAGCGGCTGAAGGAAGCCCACGCCGTAATCGCGCATGTATTCGTCGAAGCGGGTGTGGAAGCCGGAGGAGCTGGGGATGCCGAGTTCGGCGGCCACCTTCATCGCCGACCAGCCGAGCGGACCCTCGGTGGCCACGTAAATCGCATCGGGCCGGCGCTCGCGCCACAGCTGCCGCAGCGTACCGCGCGCCGGAAAGCCGAAGCGCATGCCGGGGTATTTCGGGATCTGCGCGCCACCGACCAGGGTCTCGTGCGCAAGTGGCGTCGCATCGCTTGCTTGCCGCGGGCGCACCACGTCGACCTCGTGCCCGCGCGCGCGCAACCCGCGCTCGAGGTTCTGCACGGTCAGCGCGACGCCATTGACCTCGGGCGGGTAGGTTTCGGTGACGATGCAGTAGCGCATCGCGGGTTCCTGCTTCAGTTCGGCAGGGTCAGGATGGGAAGCGCCGGTTGCAGGCAGGTTGCGCCGCGATGACCGCGCGATGACGGCCAGCGGCTGCGTTCAGTCGGCCAGCCGCAGGCTGATACCGAGCGTCGGCAGGTCCTCCTGCTCGCTGGACAGGTCGGTGCGCATCAGTGGTCGCGCGTCCAGCCAGCGTTTGGGCAGGGTCAGGGTGAGCTGGCTGCCCTCGGCACGCAGCTTCAGCGTGGGCAGGTCCACCGCGCCATGCGAGCGGTTGAGCAGCACGGCCAACCGCAGCAGCGCGGCCACCTGCCTGGTGCGCAGCAGCAGGCGGTCGGGGATGTCTTCGAAGGCGTTCTTGGAGATGCTGCGGCGATGCGTGCGCACCAGCGCCGCCAGCACCTGCTGCTGCTGGCGGGTAAAGCCGGAGATGTCCGAGTTGTCGATCAGGTAGGCGCCGTGCTGGTGGTACTGGCTGTGCGCGATGGCCAGGCCGATCTCGTGCAGCCACGCCGCCCAGCCCAGCTTGGCGCGATCCTCGGCATCCAGTCCCCAGCCCTTCGCGACCTGGTCGAACAGGTGCATCGCGGTCGCCTCGACGCGTTCGGCCTGCACTTCGTCCACGTCGTAGCGCGCCATCAGCAGGTCGATCGCGGCATCGCGTGGATCGTCCTCGCTGCCCAGGCCGATCATGTCGAACAGGATGCCCTCGCGCATCGCCGCCCGGCTGACCGCCATCCGCTCGATGCCGAGTGCATCGAAGGCGCTCTCGACGATCAGCAGCCCGCCGGCGATCACCGGCTTGCGCTCGTTGGACAGGCCGGGCAGGTCGATCGCATCGAGCGTCGCCGCTTCCAGCAGGCGGTCGCGCACCTGCGGCAGCGCCGGCGCGGTGATCGCGCCCTTGGTCAGCTTCATCTCGCTGCAGATCTTGCCGATCGCCTTGATCGTGCCCGAGGAGCCAAGCACGTCGTGCCAGCCGAGCTCGCGGTAGCGTTGGGCGAACTGCTGGAACTCGGCACCGAGCTCGTCGCGCGCCTGCTTCCACTTCTTGCGCGAAAGCTTGCCGTTGTCGAAGAAGCGGCGGGTGGTCGCCACGCAGCCCATCTGCAGGCTCTCTCGCTCGATGGCCTCGAGCCCGCTGCCGATGATGCATTCGGTGGAGCCGCCGCCCACGTCCATCACCAGCCGCAGCTGTCCCGGCTCGGAGGGCTGCGCCTGCGAGACGCCGAGGTAGACCAGTCGCGCCTCCTCGCGGCCGGAGACGATCTCGATCGCGTGCCCGAGCGCGCTTTCGGCCAGCACCAGGAAGGCCTGCGGATCGCGCAGCTGGCGCACGGTGTTGGTGGCGATCGCGCGCACGCGCTGCGGAGGGATGTCGGCGATGCGCTCGCCGAAGCGCGACAGGCAATCGAGTGCACGCGTGCGCGCCGCCGCCGAGAGGCCACCCTTGCCATCGAGGCCTTCGGCCATCCGCACCATCTCGCGGAGCCGGTCGACCACGCGGAAATGCCCCTGCGAATAGCGCGCCACCATCATGTGGTAGCTGTTGGAACCGAGGTCGATGGCTGCCATCAGGTCGCCTTCGGCGAGCGGCAGCGGCGTGCTGAGGGTTGTGCGGCGGATCAGGTTCATCCGCCGATTGTCGCAAGCAGCGCGGCCTGCGCGGAATGGGGCGCCTCGTCCGCGCCCGGCTCGACCTTGCGATAGCTGCCATCGGCCTGCAGCATCCACGCGCCCTGATTGTCGGCGAGGTAGTTGTCCAGCGTCTCGGCCTTGACCCGTGCGGCGAGCGCCGGATCGAGGATCGGGAAGCAGGTTTCCACGCGCCGCAGCAGGTTGCGTTCCAGCCAGTCCGCGCTCGAGCAGAACAGTTCCGGCGCGCCATCGTTGGC
Organism: Pseudomonadota bacterium; assembly: GCA_023393895.1. The sequence continues at coordinate 492 of JAEXBT010000104.1, read as the reverse complement.
GAACCAGTACACGCGATGGTGCTCGAGGAAGCGGCCGACGATCGAGCGCACGCGGATATTCTCCGAGACGCCGCGCAGCCCCGGACGCAAGGTGCAGGCGCCGCGCACGATCAGGTCGATCTCGACACCCGCCTGCGAGGCCGCGTAGAGCGCACGGATCACCGCGGGCTCGTTCAACGCGTTCATCTTGGCGATGATCCGCGCAGGCCTGCCGGCACGTGCGTGCTGGGCCTCGCGCTCGATCCGCGCCAGCATCCCCTTGTGGAGGGTGAATGGCGACTGCAGCAGGCGGTTGAGCTTGCTCTCCGGCGCCAGTCCGGAGAGTTGCTGGAAGATCTGGTGGACGTCCTCGCCGATCTCCGGATTGGCGGTGATCAGGCCGATGTCGGTATAGGCGCGCGCGGTGCCGCTGTGGTAGTTGCCGGTGCCCATGTGCACGTAGCGGCGCAGGCGGCGGCCCTCGCGGCGCACCACCAGCAGCATCTTGGCGTG
>JAEXBT010000097.1 GCA_023393895.1 Pseudomonadota bacterium | reverse complement strand
TCCACCACGCCCATCTCCACCGCCTTGTCCACCGCGGCCTCGGCGTTCGCCACCAGCTGTTCGAGGTAGGTGTCGTACGCGGTGCGCGGATCGCCTACGATCGGAAAGGCCGCGTTGTCGATCACCGCATAGCCGGCGAGCAGCAAGAGCCGATGCTCTGGAAACTGGGTGAAGGTCTGCTGCGATCCCGTGACCTGGCCGGCCTTGCTCGGGTCGGCGAAGTCCATCGGGTAGGCGTAGAGCACCGCCGGCACGCGCGTGCCTTCCTTGTAGCCGAGCGGAAGGTAAAGCGTGAACGAGAGATCGACGCCGTCCTTGCGCTTGTAGTTCACCAGCTGGCGCTTGATGCCGCGCACTTCCGGCGTCGGGTCGGCGTAGTCGGTGACCTGGCTGGCGGTCGAGGCGCGTGCGGCCTCGCCCTCGGCCGGCGTGGCCACCGCTTCGCCCAGCGTGCGCACGTACACGTTGGGCGGGTCGATCGGGCTTTCGCGCTGGGTGATGATGCGCTGTCCATCATCGCTGATCGCCAGCGGGCGTTCGAAGGCGGTCGGTTCGCTGCGGAACAGCCGCTCGAACCTGCCACTGGCGAGGTCGAAGCGGTCGAGGAACGGCCGGTCCCCCTGCGTGGAACTGCCCGAGCCGCGCAAATAGACCGCATCGCCGTCACGGCGGACCACGGTCGCGCCGCTCGGCAGACGGCGCATCAGCGGCGTGCCGGGATTGCGGTAGCGCTCGTCCATCGAATAGTCCCAGACCGTGCGCGCCGGCTTGCCCGGCTGGGCCAGGTCCATCAGGCCGATCTTCACCCAGCGCCTGTTGATGTCGAACTCGGTGATGAAGGCGTCGCTGCCACCTTCAAGCGCCGCGATACCGCCGAAGCGCTGCACCGTCCGCGCAATCTCCTCCGGCTGCGCCGTGAACGGCGCACGCAGGCGCATCACCTTGTCGCGCTGTGGCACCTCCACCTTCCAGTCGCCCTTGTCGAGGGCCTCCGACCAGACCAGCGTGGCGGGCTCGCTGCCGACCCAGTCGAAGCCGCGCGGGCCTTCCGGCACGCCGCGCACCGGCACGCGGTCCGCGGTCGGCAGCTTGGCAATGGTCTTGCTGCGGCCGCTGTCGATGTCGAGTACATCGACATTGCGCGCGAAGCGCTGGTGGGTCGTGACATAGGAGTACGGACGCTGCAGCGTCTCCACCAGCGCGTGCCTGCCATCAGGCGCGACATCGGCGCGCGCAATCGCACCCGCCGCCCCGACCGGCGTCACCTTGCCCGAAGGCAGGTCCACGCGTACCAGCTGGCTGCGCACATAGTGGTCGAACAGCGCCTCTTCGTGCGGATTGCCCAGCGTGTCACGCGCCTCGTAGGTGCTGCTCTCGCCTTTGCCCGCGATCGCCTCGCTGATCTTCGGGCCCGCCGCCGTGGCGGAAAGTCTCGGCGCCGGCCCGAGGTCCTTCGGTACCGCCTTCACCAGCAGGCGCGTGCTGCCGCCGGCCCATTGCGCCGCTTCGCCCAGAATCGTGTTGAGACGCACTCCATCGATACGCTCCGCCTTGCCGCTGGCGACCTCGCCCACCCACAGTTCGACATGGCTTCCGGTGGTGTTGTCGAAGGCGAAACGCCTGCCGTCCGGCGACCACGACGCCCAACCCACGCAGCCGTTCGGCGGCAACGGAATCGTGCGTTCCGCGCGGGTCGCCACATCCACCAGCGACAACCCGGCCACACAGGTGCGGATGCCATAGCCGTTGGACATGTCGTGTCGCGCGTGGGTGCGCGGCTCGATGCGCACGCCACCCAGCTTCAGGTAGGGCTCGGCCACGCGCTCGATGCCCGGGTAGGAATCGTTGTGCACGCGCAGCAGCGTGCGCCCGGTCGGATCCAGCGCGGATCCCGGCGGTGGCGGCGCGCGCATCACCTTGAGCAGCGCTTCCGGCGGCGTCAGATAGCCACCCTGCTGGGCCCCTGCGTGACCGGCAAGCAGCAGGCCCGCGAACAATAGCCATGCCTTGCGCATGTCGATTCCTCCCCGATGACGTCAGTCGAGGCTAGCCTGCCCGCGGGCCAGGCGCGATAGGCCAAAGGTCACCGGCCAAACGGTGCGGGACTGTGCCAGACACAGGCTGTCCCGGTGCCCGGATGGACGAAGCCGAGCCCGCTCGCGTGCAGGCACGTGCGCGACGCGGGCGATGCCCCGTAAAAGGTGTCGCCAACGATCGGATGCCCCATCTCGGCCATGTGCACGCGCAACTGGTGGGAGCGGCCGGTCAGGGGATGCAGCGCAACGCGGGTCTGGCCTGCCGCGTCATCCCGCACGAGGACCTGCCATTCGGTGATCGCGGGCTTGCCACTGGCATGATCGACGACCTGCCGCGGGCGATTCGGCCAATCGCAGATCAGCGGCAGTTCGATGCGGCCTTTTTCGCCTTCGACATGTCCCTCGACCCACGCCTCGTAGGTCTTGTCGACCGCGCGCGCGGCGAAGGCAGTGCTCAGCCGGCGGTGGGTCTCCGGATCGCGCGCGAACACCATCAGGCCGCTCGTCACCTGGTCGAGCCGATGCACCGTCAAGGCATCCAGATACCGTTGCTGCAGGCGGCTGATCACGCAATCCTGGTGTTCGGGCGAACGCCCGGGCACCGATAGCAGGCCGGCTGGCTTCTCCACCACCAGCAGCCACGCGTCCGCGTGCACGATGGCGATGTCGTCGTCGCCTGCCGTCATCGCGACGTCGCCTTCCGTGTCCGGCCGAATGTGTCCATCACCGTGATTTTACGGACTGTCCGCATGCGCATCGCACGCAGCGTTAACGCCTGCCACGACACCATTCGGATTCCGAATTCGCGGAGATCGCGATGAAGCATCGCATCCTGGGCGCGTGCCTCGGCGCCGCCTGCATCGCCTCCCTTTCCGCCTGCGGCAGCCTGCCGGCACGCACGGGAGACACGACAGTAGCGGCCGTGCCTCGCGCCAGTTCCCCCTTGCCACCAGCACCGGCCTGGCTTGGCGGAGTGGATCGCCAGTACGCCACCGCGTTGCGCGTGCCCGGACTGGAGACGCGGGTATTCGCGCCCGATCGCTGGTGGGACGTCACGATGCCGCTGCTCACCGACGCGCGCGGCTTCCAGGTCCGCGAAATCGGCCGCAGTGCGGAGCAGCGGCCATTGCGCGCTGTGCGCTGGGGCGAAGGCGGCACCCCGGTCCTGCTCTGGTCACAGATGCATGGCGACGAAAGCACCGCGACCATGGCGCTGGCCGACCTGTTCCGCTTCCTCGGTGAGCACCCGGACGACCCGCTGGTGCGCCGCCTGCACGCGAACACCACGCTGCACTTCCTGCCGCTGATGAACCCGGACGGCGCGCAACGCTTCCAGCGCCGCAATGCGCAGGGCATCGACATCAATCGTGATGCACGCGCCCTCGCCTCACCCGAAGCGCAGACGCTCAAGCGGCTGTACGACCAAGTACGTCCGGCCTACAGCTTCAACCTGCACGACCAGCAGGCCGGCTACCGCGCCGGTGATTCCGCGCGCGGCACCGCGATTGCATTGCTGGCCCCGCCGCACGGGCCGTCACGCGAGGTGAATCCGATGCGCCGACGCGCCGTCGAAGTGGCGGTCGCGATCCGTGCGGCACTCGAGCCCGCGCTGTCCGGCCACATCGCGCGCTGGGACGACACCTTCAACCCGCGCGCCTTCGGCGACCTCACCGCGCAATGGGGCAGCAGTACCGTGCTGATCGAGGCCGGTGCCATCGAGGGCGATCGCGAGAAGCAGCAGCTGCGACGGCATTATTTCCTCGCACTGCTGGCAGGCCTGGACAGCATCGCCAGCGACAGCCACGCGGGACTCGACATCGGCCACTACTTCGCCCTGCCCGAGAACGGCAGGGTCTGGTCGGACCTGGTGATCCGTGGCGGCACGATCGTTTCCCCGGTCGGCCCATCGCTTCGCGCCGACCTGCGGGTGGATTTCAAGGATGCCCTCAACGAGCGCGGGGGTCGGATCGAGGATGTCGGCGATCTGGGAGAGATGCGGGCGCGTCGGGAGATCGATGCACGCGGGCTGTTCATCCATCCCCTGGCTTGTCCGCCGGGCGATGACGAGGAAGCACCCCTGCAGCCGCTGGTGCCGGATGCACCGGCCTGCCTGCAACTGAGCCGCGACGCCAGCGGCCGCGACGTGGTGTGGAAGATGCTGCGCGATGTCGATCCGGCGCAGCCGCAGCCCGCGCGCTGAGCCCAAACGCGAGGGGGAAGCCGAAGCTTCCCCGTCGTTCAAACCGTCAAAGGACCCTGCGCGCTGACAGCGACAGCGCGAGTTCCGCGAGCGTCAGAGCAGGTGGGAGACGCCCCCGCGCTCCTCCTCCAGTTCCGCCAGCGTCTTGTCCATCGCCGCGCGGCTGAAGTCATCGATCGGCAGGTCCTTGACGATGGTGTATTCGCCGTTCGCCGTGGTCACCGGGAAGCCGTAGATCACGTCCTGCGGGATGCCGTAGGAGCCGTCGCTCGGCACGCCCATCGTCACCCACTCGCCATTGCTGCCGAGCGCCCAGTCACGCATGTGGTCGATGGCGGCGTTGGCCGCCGACGCCGCGGAGGACAGCCCGCGCGCCTCGATGATCGCGGCACCGCGCTTGCCCACCGTCGGGATGAAGGTGTTGGCGTTCCAGTCGGCATCGTTGATGGTGTCCTTCAGCGACTTGCCGCCGACATCGGCGAAGCGGTAGTCCGGGTACATGGTGGGGCTGTGGTTGCCCCACACCACCAGCTTGTTGATGTCGGCCACCGGCACGCCGGCCCTGCCCGCCAGCTGCGAGAGCGCGCGGTTGTGGTCCAGGCGGAGCATCGCCGTGAAGTTCTTCGCCGGCAGGTCGGGCGCGGACTTCATCGCGATGTAGGCGTTGGTGTTGGCCGGGTTGCCGACCACCAGCACCTTCACGTTGCGGCTGGCGACCTTATTCAGCGCCTTGCCCTGCACGGTGAAGATCTCGGCGTTCTTCAGCAGCAGGTCCTTGCGCTCCATGCCGGGGCCGCGCGGCATGGCGCCGACCAGCAGCGCGTAGTCGGCATCCTTGAACGCCACTTCCGGATCATCGGTGCCGACCATGCCGGCCAGCAGCGGGAACGCGCAGTCCTCCAGCTCCATCATCACGCCCTTGAGCGCGGCCTGCGCCTTCTCCATCGGCAGCTCCAGCATCTGCAGGATGACCGGCTGGTCCTTGCCGAGCATCTCGCCCGAGGCGATGCGGAACAGCAGGGCGTAACCGATCTGGCCGGCGGCGCCGGTGACGGCAACACGGACGGGTGACTTCATGTGGGTTCTCCGATGTCGTGGGGTCAGCGAGCCGGCTGGCTCACTGCATTTCTGCAAAGAATTCGCGGATGCGCTCGAGGCCGGGCGCCAGCTGCGGGGTCGGGCAGGTGTAGCTGATGCGGATCGCGCGCGGCTCGCCGAACGCCGAGCCCGGCACCACCGCCACGCCCTTCGCTTCCAGCAGCGCGTTGCACAGCTCGACGTCGTTGCCGATCACCTTGCCGCCGTGCGACTTGCCGTAGTAAGCCGACACGTCCGGGAACACGTAGAACGCGCCCTGAGGTCGCGGGCAGTCCAGCCCCGGGATCGCCTGCATCACCGCCATCACCTCGTCGCGCTTGGCGGCGAATTCACGCACCTTCGCGTCCGGCACGTCCTGCGGGCCCGACAGCGCGGCGACCGCCGCGGCGGTGACCACCTCGGGGATGTTGGTGATGTGGCTGGAATTGAGGACCGTCACCGCCTTGGCCACCTCGGCCGGGCCGGCCATGAAGCCGACGCGCCAGCCGGGCATGCCGTAGGTCTTGGACAGCGAGTCGACGAAGATCACCCGGTCCTTCAGCTCCGGGCGCGCCTGCACGAAGTTGTGGTAGCCGAGGTCGTCGAACACCATCCGGTTGTAGATGTCATCGGTGATGATCCAGGTCTCCGGATGCTTCACCAGCACCTCGGCAAGCGCGGTGATCTCTTCCTTCGAATAGACCATGCCGGTCGGGTTCGACGGATTGTTGAACAGGAACACCTTCGGCTTCTTCGCCAGCGCGGCATCGAGCTGGTCGGGCGTGAGCTTGTAGTCCTGCTCGGCCGGGCACGGCAGCAGGTCCACTTTCGCGTTCATGATCTCGGCGATGTCGAGATAGGTGGTCCAGTACGGGATCGGGAAAGCGATGCTGTCTCCCTCGTCCAGCAGGGCCTCGGCCAGGTTGTAGAGGATGTGCTTGGCGCCGATGCCGGTGCTGAGGTTCTCGCGGCCGTAACCGGTCAGCCCCAGCGCCTCGATGTGCTTCAGGAAGGCATCCAGCAGCGCGTCGGTGCCGCGGTTGCTGCCGTACTGGCCGCTGTCCTTCGCAACCGCTTCACGGGCGGCCTCGTACACGTGGGGCCCCGGCAGGAAATTGGGGACGCCGATGGAAAAACTGATGATGTCGCGACCTTCGGCCTTCAGTTTCTTGGCCTTGTCGGCGACCAGCATGATGGCACTGGGCTTGGCGCGACCGATGCGCTGGGCGAGCTGGGGCATGGGGAGGAGTCTCCGGAATTTCCAGTCGAATGGGGCCGCGGAATCGCTCCCCGGGAGCCCGAAATGTTAACACAGCACCCTGTCCCGACTGCCTGCGCCGCGCGTCCGAAACAGCTGCCCCGGCTGGTTCTGTTGCTGGTCCTGTCGTGGCTCCTCGCGGCGTGCACCAGCACCCAGGTACGCACCTTCAAGGACCCGCAGGGCCAGCCCTTGCGGCTTGCCGGCAGCGTGGTGATGGTGACGCCCGACATCGAACTCTCCGAGGTCGGCGCCGGCGGCGTGGCCGAACCGCGCCAGGCCTGGACCGAGGCCGCGCGCCAGCATTACCCGGTCGCCGCGCGCAACCTGCTTGCCACCCAGGGCGTCGTGTTGCGACCGGACTTCAGCATTCCGCTGGACGCCGGTCCCGAGCAGCGCCTGCGCCAGATCGAGCTGCTCAACCAGGCGGTGTCGATGAGCATCCTGCAATACAGCGGAAGCGGCAGCCGCCTGCGCAACAAGCGCGGCACCTTCGACTGGAGCCTCGGACCGGGCGTGGCCGCGCTGCGCGAGGCGACCGGCGCCGACTACGCACTCTTCACCTACCTCCGCGACAGCTACAGCAGCGGCGGCCGCGTGGCGATGCGGGTGATCGGCTTCGTCCTGCTGGGGGGCGACATCGGCGGCGGCATGCAGGTCGGCGTCGCCTCGCTGGTGGACCTGCGCAGTGGCCAGGTGGTCTGGCACAACCTGCTGGTCGACCAGACCGGCGACCTGCGCACCCCCGAAGGCGCCAGTGAGACCGCCGGCGACCTGTTGCGCCGGTTCCCGGCCACGACAGTCGCCACGGAACCGGCACGATGAGGCTGACGATGCAGCTTCGCCATGCCTTCCTGTTGCTGGTGCTGGCGATGCTGGCGGCCTGTGCATCACGCGCGCCGCTGCGCGAGAACGCGCCCGGCAGCCGCCCTGCCTCCGGCAGCGACGAGGCCGAGCTCTGGTACGCGATGGAGCGCGCCGAGAAGGAACTGCAGCGCTCGCCGCTGCTGGTGCGCGATCCCGCGCTCAATGCCTACGTGCGCGAAGTCGCCTGCAAGGCGGCCGCGGCGCACTGCAAGGACATGCGCGTGTACGTGATGGACGTGCCGGAGTTCAACGCAAGCATGGCGCCGAACGGGGTGATGCTGGTCTGGACCGGCGCCCTGCTGCGCATGCACGACGAAGCCGAGCTCGCCTTCGTCCTCGGCCACGAAAGCGGCCACTTCACCGCCCAGCATTCGATCCGCCAGTGGCGGCGCATCAAGGACACCACCGCCCTGCTGAGCGTGTTCCAGGTCCTGGCCTATGGCGGCGGCGCGCCCAATATCGCCATGCTTGGCGGTCTTGCCGGCTACGCGACCATCTTCAAGTTCAGCCGTGACATGGAGCGGGAGGCCGACCGCATCGGCATCGCCTCGGTGGTGCGGGACGGCTACGATCCTGACGCCGGCGTCGCGTTGTGGACACGGATGCTGGCCGAGGAAAAGGCGCGCCCCTACCAGAAGCGGATGACCCTGTTCTCGACGCACCCGCCGTCCGATGAGCGGCTCGGCGACATCCGCCTCGCCGCCAATGCCGCCGGAAGTACGCCAAGCGACCTGGGCCGCGAGCGCTATCGCGCGGCGACGCGCCCGTTTCTCGCGCGCTGGCTCGCCGCCGATCTTGCGCAGCGCCGCTACGCCAGCTCGATCCTGCTGATCGAAGGATTGCTGGCCGATGCATCCACCACCGATCATGCCCTGCTGACCTTCAGTCTTGGCGAGGTGTATCGCCGTCGCGCCGGCGCCGGTGACCGCGCCAAGGCCGCGGGCTACTACGCGCAGGCGGTGGCCATGCCGGACGCACCACCTGCGGCCTGGCGCGAACACGGCTATGCCCTGCGCGATGCCGGCCAGCCCGAGGCCGCACGCGCGGCACTCCAGCGCTATCTGGCGCTGGCACCCGACGCGGAGGATCGTGCGCTGGTGACACGTGAAATGGAACGAACCGGAGCTGGCCCATGAGCACGCGCATCCCGCATTCCAGTCGACCCCTTCGCCTCTGGGTCATCGCCATGCTGCTGTTGCTGCTCACGGCCTGCGGGGGCGCCGCACTGGTCCAGCCAGGCCCGCAGCGCATCGGCAGCCGCCTCAGCATGGACAGCGACATGGAGTGGACGCGCTTCTCCGGGCCCCGCTACCAGATGTGGACGATCGACGGCGAACTGCTCAACCGGCTCTATCTGATTCCCGGCGTGCGCGAACGCGAGTACATCTTCCTGGGTGGACGTCAGACCCGGCGACGCCCGGACGGCGCGTTCTATCACCCGGGCGCACGGCCTGACGAGATCCGCGACCTGATCGTCGATGGTTTGGCCGCGGCGGGCGCAGTCAACATCCGCACGGAGAACCTGCGGCCGGCCACGTTCGGGCAGTACGAGGGCGTGCGCTTCGAGATGCGGCTGGCCAACGAGGAAGGCCTCGAGTACCAGGCGATGGCGGCGGCGTTCGAGCATGACCGCCAGCTCGCACTGGCGATCTTCATGGCGCCTTCCGAGTATTACTACCCTCGCGATGCGGCCAAGGTCGACCGCATGCTTTCCACCCTGCGCTGGAAGTGAGCCCCAGCGGGCAGGCGCGAAGCGGCCGTGTGATCACACGATCGCCGCGCTCAATTGTTGTTCGCGAAGTTGTCGTCGAGGTACTTCGACCAGTCGGCGTAAGCCCTCTGCAGGCATTCGCCGCTGTTGCAGGCATCCAGCTGCCGGTAGGCGGCACGCTGCGTGCCTTCGACATCGGCACCCTTGTCCTTGAGCCTGGCAAACCGCGTCGCCAGCTGGCGATCAAGACCGCGCAACGCCTCGTCCTTGCAAACGCTGTGCGCGCGGAACTCAACCGCGGCATTGCAATCGACCATCCCCGGCAGCAGGACCACAGGCGCTGGTCCAGGCTGACCCGTTGCGGTTGACAGCATCTGTGCTTCGGCCGCGCTGTCCATCTGCTCCATGTCGTGCGCGCTCAATCGACGCACGAACGCGAGCGTCTCGTGCCGGCCGTCCGCGTAGGTGACCCGCAGGCCGTAGCCGCCGCTCTCCACGCCTTCGGGCGAGGCGATCAGCCGAAACGTCAACGACTCGTGGGTCGGGGATTCGCGGAACCGGAACGTCGCGGTGCCCTCGGCGGGGTGCACGTCTTCGGTCAGGACATCGAGCGCGGCGCCATTGCGGGTCATGCTCATGTGGGTATCGACTTCATGCCCCAGCATGAACACCGTTTCCGCGCCGCCGCCGGCGCTCTTGTCCACGGTGGCCCATACACCGGCCATCTGCGCGATCAGGTCGTACTGGGCCTGTGCGTCGGCCTCGGCCTGAGTGGTGGGTGCTGCGCCATCCGGGGCTGGCAAGGCATCCCCGGATCCGCGCGGCTTGCAGGCCACCAACGCGATCGCCAGCAGTCCGGCGCTCGCGCAAACACGCATCCAGCAGGCATCGCGCATCTCACCGCACCCTTGCAGGAAAGGTCGACCCCAGCATAGCAGCCGACATCAAGCCGGCTGCCCGGGAAAACGGTCGGGTCAGGCCGACAGCATCTTGTCCCATTCGGCGACGCGGTCGGCCTTAGCGGCCAGCGCGGCATCGGCATCGCCCTCGATGCGGATCGACTTGATGGTGTCGCCCTGCTTCACCGCGTCGACCACTTCCAGGCCCTCGAGCACCTTGCCGAACACGGTGTGCTTGCCGTCCAGCCAATCGGTCTTGATGTGGGTGATGAAGAACTGGCTGCCGTTGGTGTTCGGGCCGGCGTTGGCCATCGAGATCACCCCGCGCTCGTGGCGCACCCCGTTGTCGGTCTCGTCCTCGAAGCGGTAGCCGGGACCCCCGGTGCCGCGGCCCTGCGGGCAACCGCCCTGGATCATGAAGTTGTCGATGACGCGGTGGAAGTTGAGTCCGTCGTAGAAGCCGCGACGGGCCAGATTGACGAAATTGGCCACGGTCAGCGGCGCCTTGTCCGGGTACAGCTCGAGCTTGATCGGGCCGCGGTCGGTGTCGAGGGTGGCGGTGAGGGACATGGCGATGCTCCAGGCGGTGTCGGAAGGCGGCCACCCTAGCATGCCCGTCGCGAACGCCCGGCAAGCCATCCGCATTTCCTTCATCCGCATGCTGCATCGCCGCGTATAATGCGCGCCTCCCTTTCCCTGCTGGCCGCCGGCTCAACGCCCGGTGGCGCTTTCCCGATGTCCATCCAGACCCTTCGCAACATCGCCATCGTCGCCCACGTCGACCACGGCAAGACCACCCTCGTCGACCAGCTGCTCAAGCAATCCGACACCTTCGACGAACGCACCGTGCTGGCCGAGCGGGTCATGGACTCGGGCGACATCGAGAAGGAACGCGGCATCACCATCCTCGCCAAGAACACCGCGATCAAGTGGAAGTCGCCCGAGGGGGAGGAGTTCCGCATCAACATCGTCGATACCCCCGGCCACGCCGACTTCGGCGGCGAGGTGGAACGCGTGTTGTCGATGGTCGATTCGGTGCTGATCCTGGTTGATGCGATGGACGGGCCGATGCCGCAGACGCGCTTCGTGACCCAGAAGGCGTTCGACATGGGTTTCAAGCCGATCGTCGTCATCAACAAGGTGGACCGGCCCGGCGCGCGCCCGGCCTGGGTGCTGGACCAGACCTTCGACCTGTTCGACCGCCTCGGCGCGACCGATGAGCAGCTCGATTTCCCGGTGGTCTACGCCTCGGGCCTGAACGGCTATGCGGGCCTGGACGAGTCGGTGCGCGAGGGCGACATGACCCCGCTGTTCGACGCGATCATCAAGCACGTGCCGGTGCCGCCGGTCAGCGAGGAAGGTCCGTTCCAGATGCGCGTGACCACGCTGGACTACAACAACTACGTCGGCGTGATCGGCATCGGCCGCATCCAGCGCGGCAAGGTGCGCACCAACATGCCGGTGACCGTGGTCGGCACCGACGGCAAGACCCGCAACGGCAAGGTGCTGCAGGTGCTGGGTTTCATGGGCCTGGACCGGATCGAGGTGGCCGAGGCGCAAGCCGGCGACATCATCGCCTTCTCCGGCATCGAGAACCTCGGCATCAGCGAAACGCTGTGCGACCCGGCCGCGGTCGAGCAGCTGCCGGTACTCGCGGTCGACGAGCCGACCATCAGCATGACCTTCCAGGTCAACGATTCGCCGTTCGCCGGCCACAAGGACCGCAGCGGCGGCAAGTTCCTGACCTCCCGCCAGCTGCGCGACCGCCTGACCCGCGAGACCGCGCACAACGTGGCGCTGCGGGTGGAGGACACCGCCGACGCCGACAAGTTCAAGGTCAGCGGCCGAGGCGAGCTGCACCTGTCGATCCTGATCGAGACCATGCGCCGCGAGGGCTACGAGCTCGCCGTGTCGCGCCCGGAAGTGATCATCCGCGAGATCGATGGCGTGATGCAGGAACCCTACGAGTCGCTGGTCGTCGACATGGACGAGCAGTTCCAGGGCGGCGTCATGGGCCGCCTCGGCGAGCGCAAGGC
>JAEXBT010000083.1 GCA_023393895.1 Pseudomonadota bacterium | reverse complement strand
CCGTAGCTGAGGCCATCCTTCTGGCGCACGCGGTCGCCCAGCCGCGAGGACATGCCGCTGCCGCCGAACACGTAGTTGGCGACCATCAGCGCGGGGTAATCGGGATGGTCGTCATTCAGCGGCAGGTTGATGCGGGCGATGTAGACCGCATTGGCTTTGTCCGGTGCCTCGAAGCTCTGTCGCTCGGGCTGCACCTCGAAGTGGCGTGTGGAGATTGGCTGATGCGTGACCGGCGCCTTCCAGTCGGCGAACAGCTGCTGCAGCAAGGGCTTGAGCTCGGCCGGATCGAAGTCGCCGACGATCGCGATCTGCCCGGCGCTGGTCCCGTAGAAATCGCGGTGGAACCTGCGCAGGTCATCAACCTTCAGCGCCTTGAGCTGGGCCAGTGATTCGTCCAGCGACGTGTAGGCAAGCGGATGCCCGGCCGGCCACGGGTCGAAGCGCTTGGCCAGTGCCATGCCGGCCAGCGTGCCCGGCTCCTTGCGCGCGGCCTCGATGCCGGTGACCGACTGCATGCGCAGCTGCTCGAACTCGCTTTCCGGGAAGGCGGGGTTGCGCAGGATGTCGGCGGCGAGCTTCAACGCATCGGCCAGCTCGCCACGGCGCGTCTGCAGGCCGATGCTCGCGCCCTGCATGCCGCCGCCGACGCTGGCCTGGGTCTTCAGCGCCTCGAAGCGCTTGTCGATCTGCTCGCGGGTCATCGTGCTGCTGCCCCGCATCAGCATCGCGCCGGTCATGCTGCCGGCGCCATCGGCGTGGCGCTTGATCGCCTCGATGTCACCGAAGCGGAAATCGGCATCCACCACCACGGTCTGGCCGCGGTTCTTCTTCGGCAACAGCGAGACCTGCAGGTCGCCGATGTTGAAGACCTCGCTGCGTGCGGCGATGTTCTCGATGCTCGGGTCGAAGGCCTCGCCAGCGGCGACCGCGGCGCGTCCGGTGTAGCCATCGACCAGACTGGCCACGCTCGGTGCGCCACCGGTATCGGCGCGCACCGCGTTGTCGGTCGGCACGAAGCGTGCCAGCGTGCGGTTCGACGGGATCAGGTACTGCTTCGCCACCCGGTTCAGGTCATCCACGCTGACCTTGTCCATCGCATCGCGCAGCACGAAGTACAGGCGCCAGTCGCCGGCGGCGAGGTATTCACTCATCGCCAGCCCGATCTGGTTGACGTCGTTGAACGACAGCTCGTACGCGTTGGCGATACGCTGCCTCGCCTCGGCCAGCTCCTGCGCGGTGATCGGCGTGGCGGCGATCTGCTCGGCCTGCTTCAGCAGCTCTGCCTCGGCCCTAGCCGGGTCGTCCTCCTTCGGCGGCACTGCGACGAAACTGAAACTGCCGGGGCTGCGCTGGCCACCGGCACCGGCGGCCGCCACCGCGGCGAGCTTGGTCTCGACCAGCGCCTTGTGCAGCCGCCCGCCCGGCGCATGGCCGAGGATGTTGGCCAGCACCATCAGCGCAGGCGTGTCCGGATGAGTGACGGCGGGGATGTGGTAGCTCAGGCCGACCAGCCGCAAGTCACCACTGCGACGCACGGTGATCTCGCGTTCGCCATCCTGCACCGGCTCGGTGGTCCACAGTGACGGCAGAGTGCGCGCTGGACGCTTGAGCTTGCCGAAGCTGTCCTGCACCCGGGCGAGCACGGCGGCTGGATCGAAGCGACCGGCGACGATCAGCGTCGCGTTGTCCGGCTGGTACCACTTGCGATAGAAGCCCTGCAGGTTCTCGATCGGCACGTTCTCCACGTCCGCGCGGTTGCCGATGGTGCTGTTGCCGTAGTTGTGCCAGTGGTAGGCGGCCGAGCGCATGCGCTGGTTGAAGACGCGGCCGGGGTCAACGTCGCCGCGCTCCATCTCGTTGCGAACCACGGTCATCTCGCTGTCGAGATCCTTCCTGGCGATGTGCGAATTCACCATGCGGTCGGCTTCCATCGCCAGCAGCCAGTCCAGCGTGGCGTCATTGGCCGGGAAGCTGCCGAAATAGTTGGTGCGGTCCAGGCTGGTGGTGCCGTTGTAGCTGATGCCGCGCTTCTTCATCTCGGCGGGAATGTCGGCATGGGTCGGCGTGCCCTTGAACACCAGATGCTCGAGCAGGTGAGCCATGCCGGTCTCGCCGTAGTTCTCGTGCACCGAACCCACGCCGTAGGTGACATTGACGGTCACGGTGGGCTTGCTGGCATCCGGGAACAGCAGCACGCGCATGCCGTTGGCGAGGCCGTATTCGCAAATGCCCTCCACGCAGGCGCCGGCGCTGACGCCCTTGGGCACGACGACGGAATCGGCGGCGAACGCGGGGAGCGTGAACGGGGCAAGGGCGAGGGCACAGGCGAGGCTGAGGGGACGGATGCGCGACATTCCATGGTTTCCGGGGGAAAATGAGTCCCATGATGGCGAACCAGGATGCCGGCGGCCCCTGCCAAGGGTCACGCGCCGATGAAGAATTGCCGGTGCTGTTCTGCGACGAGTGGCTGGCGGTCATCGACAAGCCCGCCGGGCTGATGGTGCACGACAGCGCGCTTGCCCGTGGCGAAACCGACTTCGCAGCAGACAGGCTGCGTGTGCAATTCGGGCGACCGGTGTTCCTGGTGCACCGGCTGGACCGTGCGACCAGCGGTTGCCTGCTGCTGGCCTTCGACCGAGAGACAGCGTCACGGCTCGGCAAGGCGTGGATGGCCGGAGAGGTGGGGAAGGACTATCTCGCGGTGTGCCGTGGCTGGCCGGCGGAAACGCACTTCACCATCGATCACCCGCTCGATGGCGGCCCGGGCAAGCCGGCGAAGAAGGAAGCCGTCACCGATTTCGAGGTGCTGCGAACCGCTGAGCTGCCATGGCCGTCACAAGGCTTCGGGACGTCACGCTACGCGCTGTTGCGTGCGTCGCCGCGCAGCGGACGGTTCCGGCAGATCCGCCGCCATCTCAAGCACGCCTCGCACCACCTGATCGGTGACACCAGTCATGGCGATGGCCGCCACAACCGCGCGTTCCGAATGCAGGGTATCCACCGCATGCTGCTGCACGCCGAGCGCCTGATCTTCTTGCATCCGCATACGCAGGCACCGATGCAGGTGGCCGCCCCCGTGCAGGGGGAGTTCGCGAAGGCGTTGCGCTTGTTCGAGGTCGCGCAGGCGGATTAGTCGCGCGCGGTCTTTTCCATCGCGCGTTCCATCGAACGCGACATGTCGCGCATCGCCGGTTCCATCTCGCGCGCCATCGATTCCATCATCGGCTCCATCGCCTGCATCATGCGCGGCATCTCGGCGGCCATGGCTTCCATCATCGGCTGCATGGTGCGCATCATGGCCGGAAGCTCCTTCGCCATCGCCTGCATTACCGGCTGGGCCTGGCGCATCATCCCGGGC
>JAEXBT010000059.1 GCA_023393895.1 Pseudomonadota bacterium | reverse complement strand
GAGAACTCATGGCGGCCGTCATCCAGGCGGCGGTAGCCGACCTCGATCAGCGTGCGGTCGCGCGGCGCACTGTACTTCACCGCGTTGCCGAGCACGTTCAGCCAGACCTGGCGGAGCATGTTCTCGTCGCCGATGACGATGGGCAGCGAGCTGATTCGCCAATCGATCTCGCGGCCCGGCGTGTCGACCTGCGCGTTCGAATCCAGCAGGGCACGGGTCTCGGCGACAAGCGACTGCATGTCAACGGGCTGCAGGCGCAGTGCGCTGCGGCCCAGTCGCGAGTAGACCAGCAGGTCGTCGATCAGGGCCGCCATCCGCTTGGCGGACGCGTCGATGGTTCCGATGTAATGGCGCGCCTTCTCATCAGCACTTTCACCCAGATGGCGTTCCAGTTTTTCGGCGAAGCCCGAGATGTGCCGGAGCGGCGCACGTAGGTCGTGCGATACCGAATAGCTGAAGGCTTCCAGTTCGCGGTTCACGTCGGAGACCTGCTCGATCTTGCCTTCGAGCTGGCGGTTCAGCTCGTTGATCTCGCGCTCGGCGGCCTTCTGGTTGCTGATGTCGCTCAGGGTCAGCAACGCGACCTCGTCATCGCGGTCGGGCAGCGACATCTGCCGTGCGTTGAGCAGCATGGTGCGGCTGACGCCATCGCTCGTGATCTGCTCCAGTTCGAAATCCCAGAGTTCTCGCCCGCGGCTGACCACGTCGCGCAGGCGCTGGGTCATCTCGTGGCCGGACCACGAATCACCGCCGATCCGGCCGATGTGCTCGCCGTCGATCGGCGTGCTTTCGTCGTCGTCACCGTAGAGTTCGTCGAAGGACGTGTTGTGCATCACCACCCGCTGTTCGCGGTCGATCAGCGCGATCGGCTCGCGGATCGTCTGCACGACAGCGAGCGCACGCGCGTTGGCGATGTTGGCGGCCGCCTCCGCCTCGGTGACGCGGCGCTGGTGGCGCAGGGTGATCCACAGCATCAGGCTCAGCAGGGCCAGCTGGAGCAGGGTGGTGGCGATCGCGAAGCGGCGGCCGTCCTCGCGCAGTTCGAGCGCTTCGCGAGCGCGCGTCTGCACCATGAACGCCTCTTCCTTCAGGACGCCCATTGCTGCATCGCGCATTGGCAGTTCGTTGACGGCGAGATCGAGCAGGCGCTTGCGTTCGGCGGTGTCTTCGGTCTCGACGATGCGCAGGCTGAACTGCATGCGCTGTTCGATGCGCGACTTCAGGCCGCCGACTTGGATCTGCTGACGCGGGTTTTCCGCCGTCAGCGAGCTGAGTTCGCTCATCAGCTGCGGGATGGATCCGCTGGTTTCGGCGATGCGGCTGCGCACGCGTGGACCGTCCAGGCCGGCGGTCAGCGAAGCCGCGGCGGCTTCGAGATCGCGGATCTCGAACAGCAGCCGGCTCGCCACCGACTCCACCCGACGGGTATGCGCGAGAAGCTGGTCGGCGTCTTGGATGCGTGAATAAGTCCGCTGCAGCAGGAAGTAGGGGCCCAGCACCACCAGGGCGACGAAGGCGAACAACAGCCATTGGTAACGCCAGAGCTTCATCCGTGATCCGGTTGCATAAATCGTCGGAATCATCGGACAGACCGCGTCTCATGGCAATCTCTGATGCTGCATGTGGCCGCTATGATCCTGGTCATCGTCGAAACGGATTCATGTAGATGAGCGAGCAACCGGGCAGTCCCGGGCCAGTTGAGCAGTCGGCAGACGCGCCGCGGACGCGTCGCCCCGCGAGCTGGCTGAGCGAGCAGGAACTGCGCCGCCGCGCACGCCATCACAACATGATTTACCTGCTGGTCGCGGTGGTCGGCATGGCGCTGTTCGTCATACTCATCCTGCTGCTGCTCAAGAAGACACGCGGCAGCGCGGGGATGTCACAGCAGGCTCTGCTTGCCCCCGCCGCGTTGACGACAGGCGGAGCGCGCGATCAATGGGCATACACGCTGCGCTAGCATCCGCCGGTTCCCCCTGCGTCCCGGTGCCATGCCCAACCTGTCGATCCTGCAGTTCCTGGTCCTGCTGACCATCTCCAACCTCTTCATGAACCTGGCGTGGTACGGCCACCTCAAGTTCAAGGACAGCCCGCTGTGGCTGGCGATCCTGGCAAGCTGGGGCCTGGCTTTCCTTGAGTACTGCTTCATGGTGCCGGGCAACCGCATCGGCGCGCAGGTGCTTTCGCTCACCCAGATGAAGGTGCTGCAGGAATGCATCACTTTGGTTGCCTTCAGCTTGGTTGCGTGGTGGCTGTTCGGTGAGGAGATCCGCTGGAACACGCTGGCCTCTTACGCCTGCCTGCTCGGCGCCGTGGTGTTCGCGTTCTGGGGAAGGCGCTGATCGCTAGAATGGCGCGATGAAACTCAACATCGCCGCCTATCGCTTCGCCGACGTGGACGACGTGCCGGCGCTGGCCGACGCGATCCGCAGCCAATGCGGAGCGTACGGTCTGCTTGGCAGCGTGCTGGTCGCGCCCGAGGGCATCAACCTGTTCCTGGCGGGTGACGAAGAGGATGTGCGCGGTTTTCTTGAATGGCTGCGGGCCGATCCGCGCTTCTTCGATCTGGTGGCGAAGGAAAGCTGGAGCACGCATGTGCCGTTCGCGCGGCTGAAGGTGAAGTGCAAGCGCGAGATCGTCCCGTTCGCCGGTCGTCCCGCCGGACGGGGTGCGACGCGCGCCCCTTCGGTGGATGCCGCAACCCTGCGGCGCTGGCTGGCCACGGGGCATGACGACGCCGGCAGGCCGGTGCGGATGCTGGATACGCGCAACCGCGAGGAAATCGGCTACGGCACCTTCCGGGACGCGATCACCCTGCCGATCGACAACTTCAACGACCTGCCCGCGGCAGTCGAGTCGATCCGGGACCAGTTGCGCGAGGTGACGCTGGTGAGCTTCTGCACCGGCGGGATCCGCTGCGAGAAGGCGGCGCCGTGGATGCGCTGGATCGGCATGGACAATGTGCTGCAGCTCGAAGGCGGCATCCTGCGCTACTTCGAGGAAGTGGGCGGCGAAGGCTATGACGGCAGCTGCTTCGTGTTCGATGAACGGATCGCGCTCGATCCCGCCCTGAGGCCGCTCAGCGACAAGGCTGTAAGCGTGGGTGCCGCATGAGTCTCGATCTGTTGCTGCCGATCGTCATCGCCGTAGTGATCGGCTGGCTGATCGCCAAGGTGGTCGGTTTCGCGCTGAAACTCGCGCTGTGGTGCGTGCTGGCTGGCGTGGCCTACTACTTCTTCGCGCAGGTGTTCGGCCTGCCGCTGCCGGCCTTCATGGCCTGATGGGTCAGGCCGCGAGCCCGGCGGCGTGGCCGGACGCCCAGGCCCACTGGAAGTTGTAGCCGCCGAGCCAGCCGGTGACATCCACCACTTCGCCGATGAAGAACAGCCCCGGCACGCGCTTCGACATCATCGTGCTGGAGGACAAGTCGTCCGTATCGACGCCGCCGAGGGTGACTTCCGCGGTGCGATAACCCTCGGTGCCGCTCGCGATGACCGGCCATGTCGACAGTGTCCGGGCGATGCCATCAAGTTCGCGCGGATCGAACTGGCGCATCGGCCGGTTGGGCAGCCAGTGTTCGGTGAGGCGTTGCGCGAAGCGCTTCGGCAGCACCTCGCCGAGCAGGGTCTGCAGGTGCGCGTCGCGCCGATGGCTGCGCCAGTTCGCGAGGAGGGCAGGGATGTCATGTTCCGGCAGCAGGTTGATCGCGAGCGGATCCCCCTCGCGCCAGTAGGAGCTGACCTGCAGGATCGCCGGGCCGCTGAGGCCGCGATGGGTGATGAGCATCGCGTTTCGGAACGATGGCCCGTTGCTGCGCGCTTCCACCGGCAGCGACACGCCACTCAGCTCCGAGAGGCGTTCAAGGTGCGTGCCGGATAGGGTCAACGGCACCAGGCCCGCGCGCGTGGGCAGGACCGTGTGGCCGAACTGGCGCGCGAGCTGGTGGCCGAAGCCGGTCGCGCCCATGCGCGGGATCGACAGCCCGCCGCTGGCCACTACCAGCGAGGGGGCGGAGCAGATGCCATGCGTTGTTGCGACGATGAAACCGCCTTCATCGCCCGGTTCTACCGATGCCACGTTGCAACCGGTCAGGATCCGCACGCCGGCCCGTTCGCATTCGTCCAGCAGCATCCGCACGATCTGCTTGGAGGAATCATCACAGAAAAGCTGGCCGAGCTCCTTCTCGTGCCAGGCGATGCCGTGCCGCTCGACCATGTCGATGAAATCCTCTGGCGTGTAGCGGGCCAGCGCCGACTTGCAGAAGTGCGGATTGGCGGACAGGAAGTTGCCCGCGGTGGTGCCGGTATTGGTGAAGTTGCAGCGTCCGCCGCCCGACATCAGGATCTTCTTGCCGCAGCGTTCGGCATGCTCGATGATCAGGACGCGCCTGCCGCGCTGCCCGGCGGTCAGGGCGCACATCAGTCCGGCCGCGCCGCCGCCGATGATGATGACGTCGAAGCCTTCGGCCATTGCGCGGGATCAGCGCGGCTTGCGCGGCCCGCGCGGTTTGTCGAAGCCCTCGCGATGCGGCGCGCCCCTGGGCTTGAAGCCACCGGGCTTGCGCGGCCGCTCGTTGCCGTCGCTGTCGAAACGGCCCTTGCCGCCGAAGCGCGGCCTGCGCGCAGGTGCATCAAGGTCGGCATCGCTCGCCAGCTTCATCCGGATCGGACGCCCGGCCACGCGCACGTTCTGCAGGTATTGCAGCAGTTCCGGCGGCATGCCTTCGGGCAGGTCGACCAGCGTGTAGTCGTCGCGGATGTCGACCCGGCCGATGTAGCGTGCCTCCAGCTCGGCCTCGTTGGCGATCGCACCGACGATGTTGCCCGGCTTGACCCGGTGCGCGTGCCCGACTTCGATTCGGTAGGTCTGCATGCCGACGTCCGGGCCGGCGCGTTCGCCACGCGGCGCGTAATCGCCATCACGCGCGGGCTTTTCCGCGCGTTGCGGACGCTCGCGCGGCGGCGGGGGTGGCGGATCATCCGGGAGGAACAGCGGCGTCTCGCCCTGAACCAGCTGCGCAAGCGCCGCGGCAATCTCGACCATCGGCACGTTCTGCTCGCGCTCGAAATCCTCCAGCAGGCCGCGGAAGAGCCCGGTGTCGCTGCCGTCGAGCGCGGCGGTGATGCGGTCGCGGAAGCGGGTCACGCGCTGCTGGTTGACGTCCTGCGCGCTCGGCAACTGCATCGGTTCGATCGGCTGGCGAGTCGCGCGTTCAATCGCGCGCAGCATCCCGCGTTCGCGCGGCGTCACGAACAGGATCGCTTCGCCCTTGCGTCCGGCGCGACCGGTACGGCCGATCCGGTGCACGTAGCTTTCGGTGTCGTAGGGGATGTCGAAGTTCAGCACGTGGGTGATGCGATCCACGTCCAGGCCGCGCGCGGCGACGTCGGTCGCTACCAGCACGTCGAGCTGGCCATCCTTCAGCCGCTGGATGGTGCGCTCGCGCGACTTCTGCTCCATGTCGCCATTGATCGCGGCCGCGGCGATCCCGCGCGCGGCCAGCTTCTCTGCCAGTTCCTCGGTGCCGAGCTTGGTGCGCGCGAACACGATCATTGCATCGAACGGTTCGGCTTCCAGGATGCGTGTGATCGCATCGAGCTTGTGCAGGCCACTGACCAGCCAGTAGCGCTGTCGGATGTTCTCGCC
Organism: Pseudomonadota bacterium; assembly: GCA_023393895.1. Next base: position 1,164 of record JAEXBT010000059.1, on the reverse strand, counting down.
GGTGGTGGTGGTCGACTTGATCGACACCTCAACCGGATCGCGCAGGTAGGTCTGCGCGATGCGCCGAATCGGCGGCGGCATCGTCGCCGAGAACAGCGCGATGCGGCGCTCCGGTGGACACTTCTGCACCACCGCCTCGACATCGTCCACGAAGCCCATCCGCAGCATCTCGTCGGCCTCGTCCAGCACCAGCGTCTTCAGCTGTGACAGGTCCAACGAGCCGCGCTCGAGATGGTCGATGACGCGGCCCGGCGTGCCGACCACGATCTGCACCCCGCGGCGCAGCGCCTGCAGCTGCGGCGTATAGCTCTGGCCGCCATAGATGGGCAGTACGTGGAAGCCCGGCAGGTGGTGCGCGTACTTCTGGAAGGCCTCGCTGACCTGGATCGCCAGTTCGCGGGTCGGCGCCAGTACCAGTGCCTGTGGGCGTGCGAGGCCTGGGTCGATGTCGGCGAGGATCGGCAGCGCGAAAGCGGCGGTCTTGCCGGTGCCGGTCTGCGCCTGGCCCAGCACATCGCGGCCGGCCAAGAGCGGTGGGATGGTCGCGGCCTGGATCGGCGAAGGCGACTCATAGCCGACCTCGGTGAGCGCGCGCAGCAGCGGCTCGGGCAGCCCGAGTTCGGCGAAACTGGCAGTCGGAGAAGAAGGGGTATCGCTCATCGCGGGCTCCCGCGCATGGCGCGTTGGTGAGACGTGCATTCTACGCTTGTCATCGCAGGCAGCCGGCCTCATCTCTTCAGCATGCAACTGGTCTTCGATAATCGCTTCCCGCGCACGCTGCCCGGCGATCCGGAGCCGCGCAACTTCGTGCGCCAGGTCGAGGGCGCGGCGTGGTCGGCGGTGATGCCGACACCGGTGGCCGCGCCTCGTGTGGTCGCGGTGTCCGGGGAGATGCTCGCAACGCTGAGCATGACGATGGACGACACCGCTGCGCCCGGGTTCGCGCAGGTGTTCGGCGGCAATGCGTTGCTGCCAGGCATGCAGCCGCACGCGACCAACTACGGCGGCCACCAGTTCGGCAGCTGGGCCGGACAACTCGGCGATGGCAGGGCGATCACATTGGGTGAGGCCGTGGCGGCGGATGGCCGCCACTGGGAACTGCAGCTCAAGGGCGCTGGCCCGACACCATACTCGCGCCACGCCGATGGCCGCGCGGTGCTGCGT
>JAEXBT010000035.1 GCA_023393895.1 Pseudomonadota bacterium | reverse complement strand
CTGCTGGCCACCCGAAAGCTCATGCGGAAAGCGGCGGCCATAGCCTTCGAGCCCGATCCGCGCCAGCCAGTCGGCCACCCGCGCATCCCGCTCGCCGCGGGCAAGGCCACGCAGCCCGAAGGCGATGTTCGCCGCCACGTCCAGGTGCGGGAACAGCGCGAAGTCCTGGAACATCATCCCGAGCCGGCGCTGCTCGGGAGGCAGGCCGCGGCCGGCCTCGGCGATGCGCCGGCCTTCGAGCTCGATGTGGCCCGCGGCGAGTGGCTCGAATCCGGCCAGCGCACGCAGCACGCTGGTCTTGCCGCTGCCCGAGGCACCCAGCAACACGCCGATCTCACCGCGCGCGAGGGCAAGGTCCACGCCGGCGACCGCCGAACGGGGGGCCTGCGGATAGCGCACTTCGATGCCCTGCAGGCACAGGTGGGCAGGTGGCGACGGCGATGAGGTCATCAGCCCATTGTCGTCGCAGTCGGTGCCCGATGCCTGCACATCGATGTCGTGGGCGTCCTGCAGGTTCATCGTGATTCCCCGGTTTCAGTGCCCGCGGACGCCTGCATCCCGTGGCGCGCCAGCCATGCCACCGGCAGCAGGCCCGCGGCGACGATCATCAGCCCGGCCAGCGCTCCGTCCTCGTAGCTGCCGCGCGCAGCCTCCGCATACAGCCACGTGGAAAGTGTTTCAAAACCCAGCGGCCGCAGCATGAGCGTGGCGGGCAATTCCTTCAAGCTGTCCACCAGCACCAGCAGCGCGGCTGCGGCCAGGGCCGGTCGCAACAGGGGCAACTGCACGCGAACCAGCCGTGTCCAGCCTCCTGCACCCAGCGAGGCCGCGGCCTGGTCGATGGACACCGGGATCCGCGCCAGACCCGCATCCACCGTGCCGGCGGAAATCGCGAGGAAACGCAGCAGGTGGGCCATGACCAGCGCGCTGAACGAACCCATCAACAGCGCCCGCCCCAGCGCGGCATCGACTCCGCCGAACACCGCCATCAGCCCGATGGCCAGTACCGTGCCCGGCAGTGCGTAGCCCAGCGTGGCGATGCGGAACGCCGTCTGGTTGCCGCTCACGGCCCTGCGGGCCTGCAGCAGCCGCAGCGCCCAGGCCAGCAGCAGGCCCAGCGCCACGGTCACGACGGTGGCGACCACCGCCAATCGGAGCGTGTTGCCGGCTGCGGCCAGCAGGGCCGGCGACAGGCCGGTATCGCTCCAGCGCTGGGCCGCCTGCCAGGCCAGATGCAGGGCGGGCAGCACGAACCCCAGCAGCACCGGCAACGCGCACAGCGCAGTGGCCAGCCACGCCTGTGCGCCGTCGAGCGGCTGCGGACTGATCGCGCGCAGGCGCTGGCCGCCGGCGGCGAACCGTTGCCGGCGCCGACCATGGCGTTCCAGCGCGAGCAACAGCAGCACCATCGCCAGCAGGGCGAGCGCGATCTGCGCCGCACCGGCCAGGTCGCCACGCGTCACCCAGGTGGTGTGGATCGCGGTGGTGAGCGTCTGCACGCCGAGGAACTCCGATGCGCCGATGTCATTGAGCGTTTCCAGCAGCACCAGTGCCACGCCGACCGCGAGCGCAGGGCGTGCCATCGGCAGCACCAGCGTCCAGAACACGGCGCGTCGGCCCAGCCCGAGCGTCCGTCCGGCTTCGACCAGACCCGCCGATTGCGTGGCGAACAGCGCCCGCATCGTCAGGTAGACGTAGGGATAGAGGACCAGCGCGATCAGGACGATGGCCAGCGGCAACGAGCGCATGTCGGGCAGCCGCCATTCACGCGGGCTTTCGACGCCGAGCAGCCAGCGCAGCCCCCCCTGCAGCGGCCCGAGCGGATGCAGCAGGTCGATGTAGGCATAGGCGACGATGTAGGTGGGCACGGCGAGCGGCAGCAGCAGCATCCAGCCCAGGACATCGCGGCCAGGGAAACGATGCGCCGCCACGAGCCATGCGCAGCCGGTGCCGATGCCCGCCGCCAGCACACCGACGCCGGCCAGCAGCAGCAGGGTGTTGAGCGTGGCGCGTGGCAGCACGTGCGCGAGCAGGTGCGACCACAGACCACCACTGCCCTGCAGCGCCACCCCGGCGAGCGCCAGCACCGGCAGCAGCGCCGCCAGTGCGACCAGCCACAGCGCGGCCTGCCAGCCGCGCGTGCCGCCACCGCTGCGCGGCAAGCGCAACGGCAACGACTGCGGCGCGGAGATGGCGCTCATGGCAGGCGCGCGCGGGGATCGTGTGCTTACTGGTCGAAGCCGACCTTGTCGACCAGCGCGCTGGCCTCGCGGCGATGCTTGTGGATCTCGGCCAGCGGCAGGGCATCAACCTGCATCGCGCCCAGCGACTCGATCACCGGATCCAGTGCCACGCCCGCCTTCACCGGATACTCGTAATTGGCCTTCGCGTAGAGCGACTGGGCCTCGTCCGACACCAGGTACTCGAGCAGCTTCACTGCGTTGTCGCGATGCGGTGCATGCTTCGCCAGCGCAGCACCACTGATGTTGACGTGGGTGCCGCCACCGCTGAACACCGGGCGCACCACCTGGATCGCGTCACCCCACTGGCGCTGCTCGCTGCCGGCCTCGGCATTCTTCATGCGACCGACGTAATATGCGTTGGCGAGGCCAACGTCGCAGATGCCGGCGAGGATGTCGCGGGCCACGTCACGGTCGCCACCGGCCGGCTTGCGCGCCAGGTTGGCCTTGACGCCGCGCAGCCAGGCTTCGGTCTTCTCGGCACCATCGTGCGCGATCATCGCGGCGATCAGGCTGGTGTTGTAGGGATGCTGGCCGGAACGGATGCAGACCTTGCCCTTGAACTCGGGACCGGCGAGCGCCTGGTATTCGAAGCCCGCCGGAATCGTCATGTCCTTGTCGGCATACATCACCCGGTCACGCAGCGAGAGCGCGAACCACTCGCCATTCGCGCCACGCAGGTGCGAGGGAATGGCGGCAGACAAGGCTTCGGACTGCACCGCCTGGGTGTGTCCGCCATCAACCAGGTCAAGCAGGTTGCCGGTATCGACGGTCATCAGCAGGTCGGCCTGCGAGCGCTCGCCCTCGGCGCCGAGCCGCTCCAGCAGCCCGTCCTTGAGGAAAACGGTGTTGACCTTGATCCCGCTGTCCTTCTGGAACGCGTCTAGCAGCGGCTGGATGAGGCCCGGCTCGCGGGTGGTGTAGAGGTTGACTTCACCTGCCGCCGCGCCCGTCGTCGCAGCGGTATCGGCATCGGGGCGGGCACAGCCGGCAAGGCCGACGGAGAGCAGACCCAGCAGGGTCAGGGATCGGAAGGACAGATGCATCGGAGACTCCGGAACGGGCAAGCCGGCATGGCTTCAAATGAGAATTATACTCATTTGCGAATCGATGCAAAAGATGCCGTCGATCGCGCGCTCAGTCCCGACGCCAGAGCAGCATCGCATCGCCATAGCTGAAGAAGCGGTAGCGCTCGCTCACGGCATGGGCATAGGTGGCGAGGATCCGCTCGCGGCCGGCGAACGCGCTCACCAGCATCAGCAGGGTGCTTTCGGGCAGGTGGAAGTTGGTGACCATCGCATCCACGCTGCGGATGCGGTAACCCGGAAAGATGAAGATGCGGGTTTCGCCGGAGAACGGCTGCAGCTCGCCCTCGCCGGCATCGTTGCGGCGCATCGCGCTCTCCAGCGCGCGAACGACCGTGGTCCCGACGGCGACCACCCGCCCCCCGCGCTCGCGCGTGCGCCGCACCTGCGACACCAGCCCGGCACCGACGTTCAGCCATTCGCTGTGCATGAGGTGATCGTGGACGCTGTCCACGCGCATCGGCTGGAAGGTGCCGGCGCCCACGTGCAGGGTGACGTGGCCGAACTCCACGCCATTCGCGCGCAATGCGGCCAGCAGCGCATCGTCGAAATGCAGGCCGGCGGTCGGCGCGGCAACCGCACCCGGTTCGCGCGCGAACACGGTCTGGTAGCGCTCGGCATCGGCGGCATCGGGTGCGCGCTCGATGTAGGGCGGCAGCGGCAGGCGGCCGGCTTCAACCAGCCACGTCTCCAATGGTGCATCCACATGGAAGCGCAGGTGATGGAAGGCCTCGTCGCGGCCAAGCACCTCGGCTTCGCCGCCGGCATCGAGCGCGATCCGGGCGCCGGGCTTCGGGGTCTTGCTGGCGCCGCCCTGCGCACGCGCCTCGTTGCCCGGCAGCAGCCGCTCGATCAGGATCTCGACGCGTCCGCCGGTCGCCTTGGTCCCGAACAGCCGCGCCGGGATCACCCGGGTGTCGTTGAACACCAGCAGGTCGCCCTCCCGCAGCAGGTCCGGCAGGTCGCGGATGCCACGGTCCTCGAACGCCGCCTCGCCCGGCGGCACCACCAGAAGGCGGCTGGCCGATCGCTCCGGCAGCGGCGCCTGCGCGATCAGCTCGGGCGGCAGGTCGAAATGGAAGTCGGACTTCTTCACTGCGGGATGGGATGGCGGCGGATGCGCATCTTAGTCCTCACGCCGCGGCTTCAGCGTTCGAACTTGGTCGAGAGGATGATCGACGAAGTCGTGCGCTCCACGCCGTCGACCAGGCCGATGCGGTCGGTGAGTGCGTCCATCGCCTCCACGTTCGGCGCGATGGCGAGCGCGATCAGGTCGGACGGGCCGCTGACCGAATGCAGGCTGCGGACTTCCGGCATCGCGCGCAGCGCATCGACGACTGCCGCCATCCGCCGCGGCATCACCGTGACCAGGATGTGCGCGCGGATCTGCCCGTGTTCGGCGGCATCGGCGACGCGCACGGTGTAGCCGGCGATCACCCCGTCGCGCTCGAGCCGGTCGATGCGGCTCTGCACGGTCGTGCGCGACAGCCGCAGCCGGCGCGCGATCTCGGCGGTCGAGGCGCGGGCGTTCTCGCGCAGGAGGCAGAGCAGCTGCTGGTCGGCGGCGGTGATCTTCATGCGCCGATCCTACGCGTATTTCGTCGATTCGACGAAAAGGTCCGGTCTTTCGTTGAAATTGCCGCTACCTTTCGACGACGCTGTATCGATAATGGAGGATTGACCGCATCCTGATGGAGCTCACGCATGAGCCTGCTCGACACCCTTGCGCCGCTGCGCGCCCACGGCAAGGCCCGCACCCGCGGCCTGGACGACGCCACCCTCGCCCGCTTCGCCGCCGGCCATCCGCAGCTGGGCGAGGCGATCGACGCCGCCGCGCGCGAATACGCCGCGATCAAGGCCGAGTTCCCCGAACTGCTCGATCTGGACGAGGACGCGCAGGCCGCGAAGATCCAGGCCGGCTTCGTCAACTTCTATTCGGCCGATACGGTGAACCCGTACGTCGCGCTGGCTGCGCGCGGACCGTGGATCGTCACCCTCAAGGGCGCCGTGCTGCACGACTCCGGCGGCTACGGCATGCTCGGTCTCGGCCACACGCCGCAGCCGGTGCTCGACGCGATGGCCAAGCCGCAGGTGATGGCCAACATCATGACGCCCAACCTCGCCCAGCTGCGCTTCGACCAGACGATGCGCCGCGAGATCGGCCAGACCCGGGGCGGCTGCCCGTATGCCAGCTTCATGTGCCTCAACTCCGGCTCGGAGTCGGTGTCGCTGGCCTCGCGCATCGTCGATACCAATGCCAAGACCCAGACCGACGCGGGCGCGCGCCACGCCGGCAGGACGATCAAGCGGCTGGTGGTGAAGGGCGCCTTCCACGGCCGCACCGAGCGTCCCGCGCTGTATTCGGATTCCAGCCGCAGGAACTACATCCAGCACCTGGCCAGCTTCCGTGGCGAGGACTCGGTGATCACCGTGCCGCCGTACGACACCGATGCGTTGAAGAAGGTGTTCGCCGATGCCGATGCGAACGGCTGGTTCATCGAGGCGATGTTCCTCGAACCGGTGATGGGTGAAGGTGATCCCGGCCGCAGCGTCCCGCGTGCGTTCTACGACACCGCGCGCGAACTCACCGCCGCGCACGGCGCGCTGCTGCTGGTCGATTCGATCCAGGCCGGCCTGCGCGCCACCGGTTATCTCTCGATCGTCGATTACCCGGGCTTCGAAGGCATCACCCCGCCCGACCTCGAGACCTATTCCAAGGCGCTCAACGCCGGCCAGTACCCGCTGTCGGTGCTCGCGGTGACCGACCACGCCGCCGCCATCTACAAGCGCGGACTGTACGGCAACACCATGACGGCCAATCCGCGCGCGCTGGAAGTCGCCTGCGCGGTGCTCGGCCAGCTCACGCCCGAACTGCGCGCCAACATCCGCGACCGCGGCATGCAGGCGGTGGCCAAGCTGGAGGCACTGAAGGACGAACTCGGCGGCCTGATCACCAAGGTGCAGGGCACCGGCCTGCTGTTCTCCTGCGAACTGGCCGCGGGCTTCAAGGGCTACGGCACCGGAAGCACGGAGGAATGGATGCGCGAACAGGGCATCGGCGTGATCCACGGTGGCGAGAATTCGCTGCGCTTCACCCCGCATTTCGCGATCGGCGAAGACGAGCTCGAACTGCTGGTGGAAATGGTCAAGCGCGCGATCCAGGAAGGCCCGCGCGTCGACAAGGCCGCCTGACAACCGACGACCCTCAGCAACGAAGAACGCCGGGGCGACCCGGCGTTTTTCATGCGGCAAGGAAATGCCTGATCAGTCCTCGGTGGCGAACCGGCGCAGCGCCTCGGCGATCACGCGCCGGGCTTCGGCGGCATCACCCCATCCATTGAGCCCGACCTTCCCGCCGCCTTCCGGCAACTGCTTGTAGACGCGGAAGAAGGCCTCGATGCGGTCGCGCTCGGCCTGCGGCAGGTCGCGCAGGTCGCGGATGCCGGCATAGCTCGCATCCACCTTGTCCACTGGCACGCCGATGACCTTCTCGTCGGGCTCGCCGCGATCGACCATGCGCAGCACGCCAACCGGACGGAAGCGGATCACGCTGCCCGGGTGCAGCGGGGCACGGGTGAGCACCAACGCGTCCAGCGGGTCGCCGTCGCCGGCGCGCGTGCGCGGCATCGAGCCATAGTTGGCCGGATAGGCGACCGGCATGGCAATGAAGCGATCGACGTGCAGCAGGCCGTCCTCGCCGATCTCGTACTTGGTGAACCCGCCCGCGGGGATCTCCACGGTCACCACCGCCTCGTCCGGCGCATCGTCCGGTTGCGCGGCGCGGAAGGGGTGGACGAACGCCTGCGGCCCCGCAATCGAGGCCACCGGCAACGCCAGCACCAGCGCGCCGGCGAGCTTCAGGGCGCGCGTCCTTGCGGACATCGTGCTCACTCCCAGCAACGGTCGGTGCGGCCACCGAGGGTGGCATCGCGATGGCTGCAGTCACGGCGCTCGATACGACCCTCGCGCTGCTCCACCACGCGCTTGCCACCGCGGGCATCGCGCTCGACCACGAATGCGTCGTAGAGGCGGCCGGTCGCGGTGCGCGCTTCGTAGCGCAGGCGCGTGCCATCGATGCGCAACACCTGGAACAACTGCGTGTCCTCGGCCCAGGGATCCATCGTGCGCTTGGCTTCATCGGTCATCCGGTACTGCTTGGGCCCGGAGACCGTGACGATGTACTGGGGCAGCGTCTGCCCGCGACGATCGCCGGAGCGACGGCCGTAGGTGTGGTCGTGCCCTTGCAGCACCAGGTCAACGCCATGACGCTCGATCACCGGCTGCAGCGCGGCCTTGATGGTGGCGCTGGCTTCGCGGCCGCGCGGCGAGTACACGGGCTGGTGGATCAACACGATCGACCACGGATTGGGATTGTCCCGCAGCACGCCGTCTAGCCAGCGGGCCTGCTCCTCGGCACTGCCGAGCTCGATCGCGGAGGTGCCGTCGAGCACCGCGACACGGACGCCCTGCACATCGAACCAGTAGGTGGTGTCACGGGTATGCGGGCCGCCGGCGCCGTTGCGCGGCAGGGCGAAGCCGGCGCGCCAGTGGTCGGACAGGACCCGGCGCTCCTGCGGGGTGTCCTCGAACTCCTCCCAGTATTCGTGGTTGCCGAGTGCGGGCGCGAACATCATCACCGCCGGCAGGTCGCCGAGCGCCTCGTACATCTCGCCCCACTCGTTGTCGATGTTGGCTTCGCTCTGGTGGTCGCCGGCGTGCAGCGCCATCACCGCATCGGGCGCATGCCGCATCGCCTCGCGCATGACCCGCCCGACGTGGCTGAGGTTCTTGTTCTGGCTGTCGCCGAAATACAACAGGGTCAGCGGCTTGCCAGCCGCGGCGGTCGTTCGCATCTGGCGCCAGCCGCTCCACGCGCCCTGCCCCTGCACTCGGAACATGTACAGCGTGCCCGGCTGCAGCCCGCCCACGTCGGCACGATGGACGTGCGTTGCACGCCCGCCCAGCATGTAGGGCGTGGTCGCCGCGCGAACCTGGCGCGGGTTGCCGACATCCGGGGAATCACCGGCCACGGTGATCTCCAGCAACGGCGATTGCACGCCGCTTCCTGTGCGCCAGTTGACCGCGAAGCCGGTGGACGGATCCTGTGCGGGCGAGGCAATGATGCGGTCAGGCATCGCGTCGGGCAGGTAGCGGGTGCTGTCCTCAGGCACCTGGACGTTGGGCTCGTTCTCGCCGGGCGCCTGGGCATGGGCACCCGCCGTGGCGAGCACCAACAGCAGCGTGACGGCGACAAGCCTTGGGAAGCGGAAGGCAGCCATGGTCAGTGACTCGCGCAGGCAGGCAGCGACAGTGTGCGTGCGATGTCACGCCAGTCCAGCGCCACCACGCCCTGGTCGTCATGCACCGCGTAGAGCACGCCATCCGGGAAGCGCGGCGTCGGCGACTGGTGCAACCAGATGCCGTCGGTATTGGCGACCATGTTGCCGGCGACCGCGCCGCGATGCTGCAGCGTGAGGCGATCAAACAGGTGGAACACGGTGCGGCCCTTGCCCTGTTCGGTGGTGATCCACCAGCCACCGCCACCCGCGCAGGTGCGCAACATGATGCCTTCGGCCTGCGCCTTGAACACCTCACGCCCCACCGTGCGACCGGCGTAGCGCCCGGACAGGTCGTAGACTTTCAGTTCATTGGCGTAGCTCTCGTCTTCCTCCGCAATCAGCAGGCGGTCGTTGGCGACATCGCCCCAGATCGATTCGACCACCCGCAACGCGCCATCGGGCGTGGTGTCGCCGAAATTCCCGACATGCCGTGCGCTCAGGCCGGTCCCCGCCGGTATCACATGGAAGCGCTGCACGCGCCGGTCCAGACGGGCCAGCGGCGGCAGGATGTCCTCGCCCTGTGCGTCCTCGCCCGCCATGTAGGCATCGGTGACGTAGACGTCATAGCCCGCATCGAGCTTGCGCACCCACAGGCCGTACGGGGTCTGGAGCATCTCGCTGCCGAAAGCCGCCAGCGGAAGGAAATCGGGGAGCGACATCACCTGCACGCGACGGTTGTCGCGCTCGACCACCCAAAGCAGGTCGTCGACGATGGCGATGCCGTTCGGGCGGTCGAACTGGCCCATGCCCTCGCCGGCGCTGCCGACGCCACGCAGGGTCCGGCCGGTCTCGCCGTCATACACGACCAGGCGGTCGGTGGCCTTCGCGGTGGCCACCAGCAACCGCCTTCCGTCCGGCGCGCGCCAGGATGCGACCGAATCGATGTTGTCAGCGGGCACCATCTCGGTGAGGAAGGCCTCGCGGATACTCGGCGCATCCGAGCCGGCTCCTGCGCCCGAGGTCGCCTTTGCCGCGTCCTGGCGATCCTCGCGGTCAACCGGGCTGGTGGCGCAGCCGGCCAACAGTGCCAGCAGCGCGATCCCCAGCGATGCGTTCCTGAAGGCGCCCATCACCAGCTCCCCTTGACGCCGATCACGTAGGTGCGACCATAAAGCTCGTTCTGGAACGTCTGGCTGCGATCCCCCTGGTACAGCTCAAGCGGCTCGTCCAGCAGGTTGGAGGCTTCCAGGTAAAGGCCCCAGTTGTCGCCGATCTTGTAGTCGACGGTCAGGTCGAGCTGCGTGTTCGGCGCAACCCAGAGGTCGTAGGCGGCGCTGTCGCCGATCTCCTCCAGGTATTCGCTGCGATGCACCGCCGACAGCCGCGTGCTCAGCCCGCCCCATTCGTAGCCGATGTGCCCGCTCAACAGTTGCTCGGACGACCGCGGCAAGGTGAATTTCTCGCCGGCGCGGTCCTCGGTGCCGGCAACGAATTCGGTGTCGAGCCAGGTCCCGCTCAGGCCCACCAGCAGCCCGCTCCACAGGCCCGGCAGCATGTCCAGCTTCTGCTGCCAGTTCAGTTCGACGCCGAACACCGACGCATCCTGGCCGTTGATCGGGCGCACGACGTCGAAGCCCGGCAGGCGCGCGTCGTTGTTGGTCCAGGTTTCCACGATGTAGCCATCGATCTTCTTGTGGAACACGCCCGCGGAGAACAGACCGGAATCACCGATGTAGCGCTCGAAGGACAGGTCCAGGTTGCGTGACAGGTACGGATCGAGGTCGGGGTTGCCGAACTCGGCTTCCTCGTCCTCGCGGTTGATGCTGGCGCGCGGCGAGATGTCGCCGAACGACGGCCGCGCGATCGTGTGCGTGTAGGCACCACGGACCACCCAGTCCGCGGTCGGCTCCCAGCGCAGGTGCACGCTCGGCAGCACGTCGGTGTAGGACTTGTCCGCCGTCGACGGCGAAATGCCGAGCACCCCGTCCGCGTCGATGTCCGCGGCGAAACCGGAGGCCTTGAAGCGCGTGCGCTCCACGCGGGCGCCGGCAACAACCTTGACCGGGCCGACGTCGAACGTCGCCATGCCGTAACCGGCCAGCACGTCCTCGCTCGCCACGTAATCCTCGATCGTGGAGACGATGGTGTTGCCGTCGACGTCCTGCGGGCGCGCGGTGTATTCCCCTCCGTGCGCCGCGAGGTAACGCATCATCGCGGCCGCATCCAGGCCGTCACCCATCAGCGCCTGGCGGTGCGAGGGGCTCGCACGCGTCCAGTCAGCCAGGTCAAGGGCCGGACCGCGGCGCAGCTCCACCTCGTCCACGTTGACGTCACGGTCGCGCCAGCGCGCGGCGAGGCCGGTCTTCCAGCGCACCGCATCGGTATCGAAACGGAAGTCCACGCGCGCGCTCAGCGCATCATCATCGACCTGCTTGGGTGCCGGCACGAACCGGTTGAAGCTGTAGTTGGCGTTGCGCAGCCAGGCGTCGCCGGCCGGATCGAGCACCTCGTACCGCGGCAGGCCATCGAGCGAGCTGACACGGATCTGCATGTCGTCCGCGCCTTCGTAGGAGAACCGGCCCTCCACCTCGTCGTTCACTCGCTCGCGCACCTTGGTGTAGCCCAGCTGATACTCCAGCAGAGAGGCGCCGAAGCGGTTTTCACCGCCTGCGCTGACGGTGAAGGTGTCCTCGGCCTTGGTGCGCCAGCGCACGCGCCGGCTGAAGTCGCCCGGATCGATGCCTTCCACCGTATAGGCGCCGCCGGAGAAGCCGGTAATGTCGCCTTCGCCGATCGGGATGATGCTGCGCTGGCGGGTTTCCGCATCGGTGAAATCAGTGTAGAGCGTGCGCAGGAAGTAGCTGCTGTCCTGGTTCGGGCGCCAATCGAAGTTGAGGTTCACGCCCTTGCGTTCGCGGTTCACGAAGTACTTGCGCTGCTGCACCTCGATCGGCACCAGGCGGTCGGCCACGTCGTCGTGCTCGTCCCATTCCACTTCCATGTTGTCGGACTCGTAGTCGCGGTCCTGCCAGCTCAGGCCCAGCGCCACGCCGAAGGTGCCGCCGAACACCTCGCTGTAGTTGAAGGCCGCCTTCGGGCTGGTCTTGCCCGACAGCGGCTGATGGCTGCCCTCTACCTTGCCGCGCAGGCTGCGGCCGTTGCGGTCGAACGCCGAAGCCGACTCGACCAGCACCGTGCCGCCAAGCGAATCACCGGGCATGTCGGGCGTCGGCGCCTTGATCACGCGCAGGCGCTCGGTCGATTCGGAAGGAATGACGTCGAGCGGCGCGGCGCGGCTGCTGTCCTCGGGGGTACCCATCGCGATGCCGTCGACCTGCACCGAGTTCTGCGCGGCATCCAGCCCGCGGATCACGATGTAGCGGCCCTCGCCCTGGTCGCGGGTCACGCTGACGCCCGGCAGGCGCTGCAGCGATTCACCGATGTTGTCGTCGGGGTACTGGCCCATGCTGTCGGAGGAGACCACGTCCTCGATCGCGTCGGACTCGCGCTTCACGTCGATCGCGCGACGCTGCGCATCCAGCTGGCCCTGGACGACGACGACATCGAGCTGGTCGGCACTCGTGGCCTGCTGGGCGCGCACTTCGGGCGAGAACGCGACGGGAAAAAGACAGGCGGCAATGGCGGCGCTCAGGGGCAACTTCTTCATCTGGAACATCATCCGGAGTGTCATAAACATCCGGATGGTGAAGCCGTCTTCTTACCGTCACATAACGGAAAGGTTTCAGTTTTGTGTCATTGCAACATGCGGGCACGCAATTCCGCGACCTCGTGCGTGGTACTGAAACGCCCCCGTTCGTCACGTGTCACCTGCGCCAGGGCGCAATCCGGGTCATGGGTGAAGAACAGATGCACGTTTCGCGCAAGCTTGTCTTCCAGGAAACCTCGCTTCTCATCGATCAGCAACTCGGCGTTGCGGTCGTAGCCCATCGTGATAGGCACGTGCACCCACGGCCGCCCCGGGATGAGGTCGGCGCAGAACACCACGCCACCGTGGGACTGGCCATCCACGACCTCCGGCCCGACGATCTCGGCCAGCATCAGCCCCGGCGTATGGCCGTCGCTGTAATGGAAGCGCACGGCGTCGCCCAGCGCGGCTGAGTGCTCGCCCTCGACGATCTCAAGCCGACCGCTTGCCTCGAGCAGGCCGGGCAGCTCAGGAATGAAACTCGCGCGGTCGCGCGGGTGCGGAGACAGCGCGCGCTCCCAGCAGGCGCGGCTGACCATGAAGGTCGCGTTCGGGAACAGCAGGCGCGGGGCCTCGTCCTCGGCCCACGGCGCGAGCAGGCCGCCGGCATGGTCGAAGTGCAGGTGCGATAGGACGACGACATCGATGTCCGCGTCGCCGAAGCCGGCCGCCTGCAGCGAGTCGAGGAGGACGTGGCGGTCTTCCTGCACGCCGTAGCGTTCGCGCAGCTTCGGCTCGAAGAAGCTGCCGATGCCGGTCTCGAACAACACCGTGCGCCCATTCAGCGGCGTGGCCAGCAGTGCGCGGCAGGCCAGCGGGATGCGGTTGAGTTCATCGGCGGGAATCCATTTCCGCCACATCTCGCGCGGCGCGTTGCCGAACATCGCGCCGCCATCGAGCATCTGCGAGTTGCCGAGGATCGACCAGAGTTTCATCGCAACGTTCCGTGGGACCTGCGCCCATGGTACGCCGGCCTCGACATCCCCTTGAGCCGGCGCGTGGCCCAATCGGCGGCGTCAGGCAAACCAAGGAGAAACCGATGATCGGCCAGACCGTCCCCGACGTGGTGCTGAAGACGCGCGTACGCGATGAATCGATTGGCGGGCCCAACCCGTTCCGCTGGCAGGACGTGTCCACCGGCGAACTGTTCGGCAAGGGCCGCCACGTGCTGTTCGCCCTGCCCGGCGCATTCACGCCCACCTGCAGCACGGAGCAGTGCCCTGCGTTCGAACGCGAGTTCGATGCGCTGTGCGCGGCCGGCGCCACCGACGTGAGCTGCCTGTCGGTGAACGATGCCTTCGTGATGTACCAGTGGGGCAAGCACCTCGGCATCGACAAGGTGAAGCTGCTGCCCGATGGCTCCGGCAGGTTCACCCGGCGCATGGGCATGTTGATCGACAAGGACCATCTCGGATTCGGCCAGCGCAGCTGGCGCTACGCGGCGGTGATCGATGACGGCGTGATCCGCGCGATGTTCGTCGAACCCGGCATCAACGATGACGGCAGCGACGATGATCCCTACGGCGAGAGCAAGCCGGAGAAGGTGCTCGCCTGGATGAAGGCGAATCCGTACGCGGGCTGATCGCGTCCGCCATCACGCCACGATTGCGGCCGGGCTTCCGGCCGCCGCCCTTCATCTGTTCGCAGCCGCCTGCATCGCCCGCACTTCGCCCTTGCCCACCGGGTTGCGCGGATCGGTGCCCGCGCGCAGGACGCCGCTGCGACGGTCCATCTCCACGGTCTGCAGGTTGCC
The DNA here is from genome assembly GCA_023393895.1 of Pseudomonadota bacterium. The sequence continues at coordinate 1,484 of JAEXBT010000035.1, read as the reverse complement.
CCACGCATCCGACGAGCGCTCACCTACCTTTTCGCCGGGCACGACGACGGCGTGGCCCATCGCGCGCAAGCGGGCGATGGTTTCGGCCGACAGCGCATCCTTCTCGATGCCGATCGCGTCCGGCCACCACTGGTGGTGGTAGCGCGGCAACGCGGCGACCTGCTGCGCGTCCAGGCCGGCGTCATAGCCGAGGATGCCGAGCAGCACCATGGTGATGATGCGGGTGCCGCCGGGCGTGCCGATCACGGTCACGCGGTCATCGGATTCCATGAAGGTCAGCGTCATCGAGCTCAGCATGCGCTTGCCCGGCGCCGGCGCATTGGCCGCGTAACCCATCACCCCGAAGGCGTTGGGCGTGCCCGGCTTGAGCGCGAAATCGTCCATCTCGTTGTTGAGCAGGAAGCCGGTGCCGGGCGGGATCAAACCCGAGCCATACAGCAGGTTCACCGTCTGGGTGCCGCCGACGCGATTGCCCTCGGCATCGATGATCGAGAAGTGCGTGGTCTCGTCATGCTCGAGGAATGGCGTCGGTTCGCCCGGCAGCAGGTCGCTCGGCGTCGCCTTCGCGCGATGGATGGTTGAACGCAGGCCGGCCGCGTAGTACGGCGAGGTCAGCGTGACCTGTGGCACCTTCACGAAATCCGGATCGCCCAGGTAGAAGGTGCGGTCGTGGAAGGCGCGGCGCATCGATTCGGCGACCAGGTGCACGCGCTCGGCTTCATCCATCTTCTGCAGGTCGAACGGCGCCAGCATCTGCAGCATCTGCGCCAGCGCGATGCCCCCCGAGGAAGGCGGCGGCGCGGTGGTGATGCGCCAGCCGCGGTAATCGAAGCGGATCGGCTCGCGTTCGCGCACGCGGTAGGCGGCCACTTCCTCGGCCGTCCAGCGGCCACCCTCGGCCTTGATCGAGGCCAGCATGCGGCGCGCGGTATCCCCGCGATAGAAACCATCGTGGCCGCGATCGGCCAGCAGTTGCAGGGTGCGCGCAAGATCGGGCTGGCGCAGGATCTCGCCCTCGGCCAGCGGCTTGCCATTCTTCAGGTAAACCGCGCGGGTGCCGGGGTAGCGCTCCATCACCTCGCGCTTCTCGGCGTAGCCACGCACCAGCCGCCCATACATCGGGAAGCCTTCGCGGGCGATCCGGATCGACGGCGCCAGAGACTCACGCAGCGGCAGGCGGCCGTACTTCTCCGCCATATGCACCAAGGCGGCGGGCAGACCCGGAATGCCGGCCGCCCACGGCCCATTGGTCGCGCGGTCGCGGTCCAGGTTGCCGTCCTTGTCGAGGAAGGCGGCGGGCGTGGCCGAGGCCGGCGCGGCCTCGCGCGCGTCGATGAAATGGTCCTTGCCGGTTCTTGCGTCGTGCAGCAGGAACAGCCCGCCACCGCCGATGCCCGAGCTGATCGGCTCGACCACCGACAGCGTCGAGGACACCGCCACCGCCGCATCGAATGCATTGCCGCCCTTGCCGAGGATCTCGAAGC
>JAEXBT010000233.1 GCA_023393895.1 Pseudomonadota bacterium | reverse complement strand
CCTTCAGGCTGGCGATCCTGCGTGAACAGCGTTGGCATTTCGGCGTAATCCCGCACTTGCTTGGTTGGGCTTTTCAGACGTGCAGCCCGAACCGCAGCCACACGCTCCCGCACATGCGGCATCGCTGTCAGCTCCGAGGGAGAGGCATCCTTTAGCCAAAGGCACCATCTTGGCCGGCTGTTGATGAGTTCATCGCCCCCGATGTACTGGCGCAGGAACTTCGCTGCTTCCGGGTCAACGGCCAGCAGTTCGTCGCGCTGCGCCTCTGTCAGGATCAAATGCCCCCCATCGGTCGGCTGGCTGCCCTTGTACATCGGCGGAAGTCCCGACTGCGCAACGGTGCGAGACGGCAGCAATACCGTCGGACCGCCCACCAGATAGGGGTTGATGTTCGCGACCTGGATCGGGAATGGATCGGAGCGCGGGGTCTCGTACTCGAACACCGTCTTCTGCGAAACATCTTCAAGCCCGAAGCCGACTATGACGCAATGCACCGCAGCTTTTCCGCGCGCCTCATTGGTCCACTGAAACGTCCGGTGCGCGAAGTGAACCTTCGCGCCCCGCTGCAACAAATCACCCCAGAGAATGCCGCCCTGTTCTCCCTGTGCGATGGAGTTTGTCGATACGAACGCTGCACGAATCGAAGGATTCTCGGCCATGTAGTCGACAGTCAGTCGATACCAGGCAGTCACGTAGTCCAGACGACCGAAGCGACCTTCCCTGCCCCAGATCCTGGACATGTCGTCCATCTGCTCGGCGTTGCGCCACTGATGACCAATGAACGGCGGATTCCCCAGAATGAAATCCAGCTCCGCCGCCGCCACCACGTCATTCCAGTCCATCCTCAGCGCATTGCCGTGGACGATGCTGGCGGATTTCTTCAGCGGCAGGCGGGTGATGTTCTCGCCGAAGTGCTCGGCCACCTGCAGGTTCATCTGGTGTTCCATCAGCCACATGGCCACCTGGGCGATCTGCGCGGGGAATTCCTCGATCTCGATGCCGAAGAACTGGTCCACGTCGCACAGCACATGATCGCCCACGTGCGCCAGCACGCTGCCTTGGCGGGCGAACTGGCGCTTTAGCACCTCCAGTTCCAGCAGGCGCAGTTCGCGGTAGGCGATGACCAGGAAGTTGCCGCAGCCGCAGGCCGGGTCGAGGAACTTGAGCGTGGCCAGCTTGCGATGCAGCGCCGCCAGCTTCTTCTCGTCGTTGCCGGCATTGTCCAGTTCGGCCTTCAGCCCGTCCAGGAACAACGGTCCGATGAGCTTCAGAATGTTCGCCTCGCTGGTGTAGTGCGCGCCCAGGTTGCGGCGGGCGGCGCTGTCCATCACCGACTGGAACATCGCGCCGAAGATCGCCGGGCTGATGCGGCTCCAGTCCAACGTGCTGGCATCCAGCAGCAGCCGGCGCATGTTGGCGTCGAAGGCGGCCAGCGGCAGCGATTCCTCGAACAGCTTGCCGTTGACGTGCGGCAGTTCGGCCAGTTGCGCGTCCAGCGTCTTCTGCCGCGCTTCCGGCGCGCGGTCCAGTGTCTGGAACAACTGCGCCAGCCACATGCCCACGTCGCTGCCGTCCTCGCGGGTGCGCTGGGCGATGAGGTCGTGGAAGGCATGGCGTGGAAAGATGCCGGTGTCGTCGGCGAACAGGCAGAACAGCAGCCGCACCAGAAGCACTTCCAGCGGATGGCCATCGTAGCCGGCCGCCTTCAACGCATCGTGCAGGCGGCCCATGCGTTCGGCGGCCTGCACGTTGACCGGGTCCTGTTCCTTGAAGCTGCGCGCCTGATAGCCGGCGATGAAGCCGAAACGGCGGATGTGCTTGTGCAACTCGGCCAGCGGGAACTCGACCGGTGCGTGCTCGCCTTCCAGATCCACCAGCCGGAAGCGGGCGAAATCGCTGACCACGATGTGGCGCGGCAACTCGGCATCGCCGATGCCGGCGAAATAATCGATGGCCTGCTCGTAGGCGGCATCCAGATCCTGCCCCGCGCTCTTGTGCTCGGCCAGCAGGATGCCGGGCCAGAACACGTCGATGCGCCCATGCCTGGCGCCGGAAAAGCGCGTGGCCTTCTGCTCGAACACCGCCACGCGGCGGCGATCCACACCGAAGACCTTGAAGAACTCGTTCCAGAAGGTCTGCGCCTCGTCGCGCTCGGAGCCGACTTCAGCCCACCTTCGCGAAAAGGCAAATGCGCGATCCTTGATTTCGTTCCAGCTCAACGGCATGTGGCGACCCCCTTGACCCTGCGAAGGATAAGCCACGTGCACATGGCGCCATGGCTGTCTCGTGCAACGCCTCAGGCAGCCGCCCGACCGTGCCGGCCCTGAATCATGCCAATCGCGCCAACCACAACCGCGCCCGCAATCCCCAATAGCTGGTCCAGCCGCTGGTGGCCATGCGCATCCGGCCGTTGGCGACGATGGCGATGGTCGGCGTGACCCGCACGCCGAAGGCCTCGCTCAACCGGCCATCCGGATCATTGGCCACCGGGAACGTCCAGCCATGCTGCCGCAGGTAGGCGTGGACGGCGGCATCGTCGCCGGATTGCATCGCCAGCGAGACCACGCGTTGTCCGTTGCGGTGCAGGCGCTCGATGGCCGGCGAGGTGTGGCGGCAGTACAGGCACCAGTCGGCCCAGACGTAGAGCACGGTCGGGCGGGGGTCGGCGCGGAAATCGATCTGTCGGCCATCGGTGGTGGTCAGCACGGTCCCGGCGATGGCGGTGGCGTCGGGCGCGCGGTACGCGTCCAACGCGACGACGATGGCCAGCAGCAACGCAAGATTCACGGCGAAGCGGCGCAGGCGCACGGGCCAGCGGCGGGTGGACGGGGCGGACTGGGTCATCGGTCGAAAATACACCTTGGCCAGGTGGCACGGCCAATACGACGCAGCGAGCCGTCCGCCGCCGAAGGATCAGACGCAACTGTTGGCGAACGAAGCGGCACGCATCCCGCCGCGGG
>JAEXBT010000187.1 GCA_023393895.1 Pseudomonadota bacterium | reverse complement strand
CGCTACCTCAAGGCGGTGTTCTGCCGCGTGCTGGACTGAAACCGGGCCACGCTTCCGATACGCTTGCCCCATCGCAGGGAGTCCGTCCATGGCAAAGAGAACCATCGCGCCGCCCCATCACGAGCGTCATCGCGGCGAACACATCGGCTGGTTGCGCGCGGCGGTGCTCGGGGCCAATGACGGGCTCATTTCCACCAGTTCGCTGCTGGTGGGCGTGGCCGCGGCGGCCGCGTCGCCGCAGACCATCCTGATGACCGGCGTGGCGGCCCTGGTGGCGGGCGCGCTCTCGATGGCCGCGGGCGAGTACGTCTCGGTCAGTTCGCAGGCGGATACCGAGAACGCGGACATCGCCAAGGAAAAGCGCGAACTCGAGGAAATGCCGGAGGCCGAGCTCAAGGAGCTCACCCACATCTACGTGCAACGCGGGTTGTCGAAGGAGCTCGCCGGGCAGGTGGCGGAGGCATTGACCGCGCACGATGCGCTCGGTGCCCACATGCGCGACGAGCTCGGCATCGTCGAGCACATGACCGCGCGTCCCGTGCAGGCGGCATTGTCATCGGCCGCGGCCTTCGCGGTCGGCGCGTTGCCGCCGTTGCTCCTGGCCTGGCTGTGGCGCGGGGCAGGGTTGTCCATGGCGATCACCGCGATGACGCTGGTGCTGCTGGCGGTGCTCGGCGCGCTGGCCGGCTGGCTCGGGGGCGCGCCGATGGCCAAGGGCGCGGCGCGCGTGGTGTTCTGGGGCGCGTTGGCCATGGCCGCCACGGCGATGATCGGCAAGTTGTTCGGAACCAGCATCGCGTAAGTCGCGGCGGTTGAGACCGGCATCGCTACACTGGCGGGATGCCCGATTCCTCCCTGCTCCTGATCGTGTTGCTGGTGGCGGCCGCGACTGCCATCGCCTTGCTCGTGGCCCTGCTGTTGCGCAAGCCGGATGCGGCCCTGATGCGCCTGCGCGACCAGCTGGAGGACGCGCTCCGCGAGGAGCAGCGCAGTGGCCGTGGCGAACTGCGCGACACGCTGGAATCGCTCGCGCGCGCGCAATCCACCCAGATGGAGGCGTTCGCGAACCGGCTGGTCGAGTTCGACCGCCAGCATGTCGAGCGCTTCGGTGGCTTCCGCGATGCGCTCTCGGCCGAGACGCGGCAGGCGCGCGGCGAAGCCGGCGAGCTGCAGCTTCGCCACAACACCGAACTGACCCAGCGCATCAATGAGTTGACCGAACGAACGGACAAGCGGCTCGACGAATTCCGCATCGCCCTGCAGGAGGATGCGCGTCGAAGCCGCGCGGAAGGCGCCGAGGCGCAGCGGCTGTTCGCCGAATCGCTGGGTGCGCGGTTGAAGGAGCTGACCGATCGCAACGCCCGCAGCATCGACGAGCTGCGTGGGCAGGTGGATGCGCAGCTGAAGACGTTGCAGGCCGACAACGCGCAGAAGCTCGAGCAGATGCGCGCGACCGTCGACGAAAAGCTGCAATCGACGCTGGAAACCCGCTTCAACGCCTCGTTCGGCCTGATCTCGAGCCGGCTGGAGGCGGTGCAGCGCGGGCTGGGCGAGATGCAGCAACTGGCCAGCGACGTCGGCAGCCTGCAGCGCGTTCTGACCAACGTGAAGCAGCGCGGCGGCTTCGGTGAAACCCAGCTCGGCGCATTGCTGGAGGACGTGCTGACGCGCGAGCAATACGATTCCAACGTGGCCACCCTGCCGGGTTCCGGCGAGCGGGTCGAATTCGCCATCCGCATGCCCGGCCCGAAGGGCGAGGGCCAGGTCTGGCTGCCGATCGACGCCAAGTTCCCGCGCGAGGACTACGACCGCCTGCTGGACGCGCAGGAGCGCGCCGACGCGGAATCGGCCCACGCCGCGGGCTTGGCGCTGGAGCGGCGCATCCGCGACGAGGCGAAGAAGATCCGCGAGAAGTACATCGGACCGCCGCACACCACCGACTTCGCGCTGTTGTTCCTGCCGACGGAGGGCCTGTATGCCGAGGCGATCCGCCGGCCCGGGCTGTTCGATGCCCTGCAGCGCGAGCAGCGCGTCACCCTGGTCGGCCCGACCACCTTGCTGGCCGTGCTCAACGCGTTGCAGATGGGGTTCCGCACGCTGGCCATCGAAAAGCGCAGCAGCGAAGTGTGGCAGACGCTGGGCGCGGTCAAGACCGAGTTCGGGAAGTTCGGCGTGGTGCTCGACGGGGTGAAGAAGAAGCTGCAGGAAGCGAGCAACAAAATCGATGAAACCGGGGTGCGTTCGCGCGCGATCGAGCGCAAGCTCCGTGGCGTGGAGGCGTTGCCGGAAGCCGGGGAGCCGGTGCTGCCGCCTCCAGACGAAACGGCCTGACGGCGATCAGGGGCGGGCGGGCATCGGCACCGCTTCCACCGGGATGCTCGGATTGTCTTCCGGTTCGTCCAGGTAGTCGGGCAGGCCGTCATCCTTCCGCTCGGGTTCCAGGTCGGACAGGATCTGGTAGTTGCGCCGCTGCAGCCAGGCATCTCGGTAGAGCGCGTACTCGTCCGAGGCGCCTTCGCGCATGCTGTCGAGCACGAACAGGCGCGCGCGGATGTCGGCGAGCTGCAGGCTTTGCACCGCCACCCGCACCTTGTCGTCGCGCACGTGCGGCAGCAGCGAGAGCGGCGCGTCGCCGGCCATGCCGAACACGTCGCGGATGGTGCGGGGGCCGAAGAACGGAAGTTCGACGTAGCGGGAGTTGCGCCAGCCCCATACGGCAAGCGTCTGCCCGAAATCCTCGTTGACGTAGGGCAGCGCGGTGCGGCTGGCGGGATCGAGCAGGCCGCCGAGCCCGACCGTGGTGTTGATCAGGAAGCGCAGCAGGGCGGCGCCGGAATCCAGCGGACGGCCCTGCAG
>JAEXBT010000157.1 GCA_023393895.1 Pseudomonadota bacterium | reverse complement strand
ATCCAGTTCTCGGGCGCGCATTCGAGGAAGTCGAAATCGCCGGCCGGAGCCGCTTCGATTGGATCGAGCAGGCCACGCCTGAGGCCCAGTCCGACGCTGGCGTCAGGCAGGGCGCGTGCGTTCATCGCTTGCAAGAAGGGCGCCAATGCTGGCGCCCTCATGGCATGGGTGGTGGCTCAGAGGCTGCCGCCGCACTTGCCGGCACCGCATTTGCCTTCGCCACACTTGCCCTCACCGGCCTTGGGTGCGCTACCGCAAGTGCCCTCGGCATCGTCCTTGCGGGCTTCCTTCATCTTGGCGTGCGCCTTGTCCATCTCGGCTTGGGTGATGAAGCCGTCGCCATCGATGTCGTGGTCGGCGAACAGGTCGGTCTTGCCGTCATGGGCGTCGGCGAACTCCTGCTTCGAGAGCCTGCCGTCGCCATCCTTGTCCATCGAGGCCACGCCGCATTGTCCCTCGACATGATCCTTCTTGTTTGCGGCTGCGTCCTGCTTCGCGTCCTGCATGTAGCCGGAGCCGAGCGGGGTCAGCGCGAAAGCGGCGCCCGAAAGGGCCAGGGTGCCGGCGAGTGTGCCCACGGCCAGGGCGGTCTTGCGGTTCACGGTCATCGCGGTCGTTCCGTCAGGGATCAGCGGCGGATGGTAGCGTCACCGCCGGACCTGCGGGTTAAGGGATCGTGCGATGAGGCTGAACAGGCGCCCGGATTCAGGCGCGGCTGATCAGGTTGCTGTCGTCACGCTTCTCGCGCGGCGGCAGCGGGTGCAGATCGCCGTGGATGCGGAACCAGATGTTCTCGGCGATGTTGGTCGCATGGTCGCCGATGCGTTCCATGTTCTTCGCCATGAACAACAGGTGCGTGCACGGCGTGATGTTGCGCGGATCTTCCATCATGTAGGTGAGAAGCTCGCGGAACAACGCGGTGTACTGCAGGTCAAGGTCCGCATCGCGCTCGCGTACGCGTTGCGCTGCGTCGGCATCGAGATCGTTATAGGCCTTGAGCACGTCGCGCATCTGCTGCGCGGCGAGCCGGCCGATCGCCTTCAGGCCACCGGTGTGCGGGATCGGCGGGACGGTGTTGAGTGCCATCGAACGCTTCGCCATGTTGGCGGCATAGTCGCCCACGCGCTCGATGTCGGAGGCGATCCGCAGCGCGGCCAGGATGATCCGCAGATCGGTTGCCAGCGGGCCACGCAGCGACAGCTTCATGACGTCCTGGCTGATTTCCTGCTCGAGCACGTCGATCGCCTCGTCGTTGGCGATGATGCGCTCTGCCGCGTTGTCGTCCCGGCGCTCCATCACGTCGAGCGCGGCTTCCAGCTGCGCGACCGCCATCGCGCCCATCCGCTGGATTTCGTGGGTGAGACGCTTCTGCTCCTCGTCGTAGCTGCGGACGATGTGGTCGTTGTCGGAATGGGGCATGGCGGGCTCCTCAGCCGAAGCGGCCGGTGATGTAGTCCTCGGTCTGCTGCTTCGAGGGGTTGGAGAAGATCGTCGCGGTCACGTCGTGCTCGATCAGGTCGCCCAGGTACATGAAGGCGGTGTAGTCCGACACGCGCGCGGCCTGCTGCATGTTGTGGGTGACGATGACGATGGTGTAATCGTGCTTGAGTTCCTCGACCAGCTGCTCGATGCGGCTGGTGGAGATCGGATCCAGCGCGGAAGTCGGCTCATCGAGCAACAGCACATCCGGACGCAGTGCCACCGCGCGCGCGATGCACAAGCGCTGCTGCTGGCCACCCGACAGGCCGAGCGCGCTCTGGCCGAGCTTGTCCTTGACCTCATCCCACAGCGCACCCTGTCGCAGGGCGTGCTCGACACGATCGTTCATTTCGGACTTCGGCAGCTTCTCGTGGTGGCGGATGCCGTATGCCACGTTCTCGTAGATCGTCATCGGGAACGGCACCGGCTTCTGGAACACCATGCCGACCTTCGAGCGCAGCCGGTTCATCGGATACTTCGGGTCGAGGATGTTCTCGCCATCAAGCAGCACCTCGCCCTTCGCATCCATCTTCGGATACAGCGCGTAGATGCGGTTGTACACGCGCAGCAGGGTGGACTTGCCGCAGCCGGAGGGGCCGATCAGCGCGGTTACGCGCTTTTCCGGAATGTCCAGGTTGATGCCCTTGAGCGCGTGGAACTTGTCGTAGTAGAAGTCCAGTCCGCGGGTGGCGATCTTCACCGGCGCGGGCGCGGAGGCAGTGCCTTCGCGGACGTGCATGGACATGGCGGGGCGAGCGTCGTTCATTGCGATCGTCCGGGTTTCAAGGTTAGTCATGGGTGATCTTGTTACGCAGCAGGAGGGTGCGTGCGAACAGGCTCACGGCGAGTACGAACAGGGTGATGACCAGTGCGCCGGCCCAGGCGATGTTTTCCCAGTTCTCGAAGCCGGAACCGGCGAACTTGTACATTACCAGCGGGACGGCCGACATCGCGCCCGTAGGGTCCAGGCTGAAGAACTCGTTGCCGAAGGCGGTGAACAGCAGCGGCGCGGTTTCGCCGCTGATGCGGGCCAGGGCCAGCAGCACGCCGGTCACGATGCCCGGCAGCGCGGAGCGGTACAGCACCTGCATGATCACCTTCCACTGCGGCACGCCGAGCGACAGCGCGGCCTCGCGCATGGTCACCGGCACCAGCCGCAGCATCTCATCAGTGGTGCGTACCACGACGGGCAGCACGATGAACGCAAGCGCCAGCGCGCCGGCGATCGCCGAGAAGCGGCCGCCCGTGGTCATCACGAACATCGCGTAGACGAACAGGCCGAGCACGATGGACGGCGCCGACAGCAGGATGTCGTTGACGAAGCGCACCGCGGTGCCCAGCTTGCTGCGGTTGCCGTACTCGGCCAGCCAGGTTCCCGCGGCGATGCCGAGCGGGGTGCCGATCGCAACGCCCATCGCGCACATCATCAGGCTGCCGATGATCGCGTTGCGCATGCCGCCCCGTTCCATCGGTGGCGGCTGATCCATGGTGAAGAGGTCGAGATTGAGGCTGGTCAGGCCCCTGGACAGCAAGGTCCAGAGGATCCAGCCAAGGAAAAGCAGGCCGAACACCGCAGCGGCATTCGCCAGCGCGACCGCGATGAGATTGGTGAACCTGCGACGGCGATACAGCGCGTCGGCGCGTTCGAAGTCCTTCGTAGGCAGGGTGCGGGCATTCATCAGTTGCCCTCCTTGCGCGCGAGCTTGAGCAGCATCAGGCGGGCCAGCGCGAGCACGATGAAGGTA
>JAEXBT010000079.1 GCA_023393895.1 Pseudomonadota bacterium | reverse complement strand
GTATGGGCGCGCGAAAACGCGCAGCGTGCCGCAGAACGCGCGCAAACAAGGGCTTCCACTCTTGGCACGACTGCTGCATAGTCCCCCCTGCACGTGCCTCAAGCACGGCTGCCCACGGACCGGGGATCCGGCATCGGGGCACGTGATATCCAACCACCCCTGGGGAAATACATATGAAGAAGCAGTCCGGTTTCACCCTGATCGAACTGATGATCGTCGTCGCGATCATCGGCATCCTGGCCGCCATCGCGCTGCCGGCCTACAACAACTACCGCGTGCGCTCGGCTGAAAACGCCTGCGCCGGCGAAGCCAAGGCATGGGCGAATGCCTGGATCGCTGCTAACCATGCCGAAATGGAACTGCCTGAGCCCGAGGCTGGTGACACTGCCGCTTGCTCTGCGGCTGAGGGTGATCACGTTGATCACACCACTGGCGCAGAGGTTGCGGAAGGTGCAGAATCTGTTTTCACGCCTGCCGAGCCGGGCCGTCCTGCTGCCAAGACCACCTGCAGCCTCGAATCCGGCACCTGCACCACTGCCACCCCGTAAAAGCTGCGACAGCGCCAACTTCGATTGGCATGCTCGTAACGATGTTGATGAGCCCCGCTACGGCGGGGCTTGTCTTTTTCAGATACCCGCAATGCACCGCCCACACTTGCCGCATCGGCTAACTACACATCCTCGCCCGTCATGGCGCGGTTCCTGCATGTCCTGCGATGGGGACCAATGGCGAACGGCGATGACCGACATGCGGCAGGGGGGCTTCACTCTCATCGAACTGATGATCGTGGTGGCGATCATCGGCATCCTGGCGGCCATCGCGCTGCCTGCCTACAACGATTACAGAACGCGCGCCGCTGAAGAAGCGTGTCGCGCGGAAACCAAGAACTACGCTAGCTTCGCCTTGGTGGCCCTGTACGAGCGCGAGATACCTCCGGCAGCAACGCTTGGCGCCTGCAGCGCCATCGACACCGCCACCGCCATCGGCACCGACATCGCCGGTACGCCTCGCACCCCGGGCCAGCGCCGCACGCTGTGCAACATGACCAACGGCAACTGCCGGCTTGAGGAATGAGCCGCGGGGACCGTTGGCGCGCGTCTTGCATTAAAGTCTGCGGATGCCCCGGATGACCGCATGAACGCCCAGCCCCAGCCCTCCCAGAACCTCGTCGGCATCACCGGCATCACCCGTCGCCTGGCGATGGATGGCGTGCTGGCCGCCGACGCCGCCCGCGATGCGCAGGAAGCGGCCGCCAAGGCGCGCAAGCCGATCGCGCAGTGGCTGCTGGAGGCGAAGCTGGTCACCGCCAGCCAGCTGACCGCCGCCAACGCGGTGGAGTTCGGCCTGCCGGTGTTCGACCCGGCGGTGATGCCGCCGCAGCCCGAGACCGTGAAGCTGGTCTCCGAGGAACTGCTGCAGAAGCACAAGGTGCTGCCGCTGTTCAAGCGCGGCAACCGGCTGTTCATCGGCACCTCCGACCCGGCCAACTTCCAGAGCCTGGACGAGGTCAAGTTCCAGACCAACCTGGCGGTGGAGCCGGTGCTGATGGATGCCGACGCCCTGCAGCGCACGCTGGAGCTCTGGCAGAACACCGGCGATGCGCTGGGCGGCCTGCTGGACGAGGACGAGGACCTCGGCACGCTGGACGTGGATGACAGCGACCCGGCGGCCGACAAGGCCGGCGAAGCCAAGGGCGAGGACGACACGCCCATCGTCAAGTTCGTCAACAAGATCCTGATCGATGCGATCCGCCGCGGCGCGTCCGACATCCACTTCGAGCCGTACGAGGAGAGCTACCGGGTCCGCTTCCGCGTGGACGGCGTACTGCGCACGGTCACCCGCATGGCCAACAAGATGCATGCGCGCATCGCCGCGCGCGTCAAGGTGATGGCGCAGCTGGACATCGCCGAGAAGCGCGTGCCGCAGGACGGCCGCATCAAGCTGAACCTGTCCAAGACCAAGCAGATGGACTTCCGCGTCAGCACCCTGCCCACGCTGTTCGGCGAGAAGATCGTGATGCGCATCCTGGATGGCAGCGCGGCGAAACTCGGCATCGAGAAGCTGGGCTACGAGGAGGACCAGCAGCTGCTGTTCCTGGACGCCATCCACAAGCCCTACGGCATGGTGCTGGTGACAGGCCCGACCGGCTCGGGCAAGACGGTGTCGCTCTACACCGCGCTTGGCATCCTCAACGACGACACCCGCAACATCTCCACCGCGGAGGACCCGGTGGAAATCCGCCTGCCCGGCGTCAACCAGGTGCAGCAGAACAACAAGACCGGCATGACCTTCGCCGCGGCCCTGCGCAGCTTCCTGCGCCAGGACCCGGACATCATCATGGTGGGTGAAATCCGCGACCTGGAAACGGCGGAGATCGCCATCAAGGCCGCGCAGACCGGCCACATGGTGCTCTCCACCCTGCACACCAACGACGGCCCGCAGACCATCGCGCGCCTGATGAACATGGGCATCGCGCCATACAACATCACCAGTTCGGTGACGCTGGTGATCGCCCAGCGCCTTGCGCGCCGGCTGTGCCCGCAGTGCAAGCGCGCGGCCAAGCTGCCCGAGCACGCCCTGCTGGCCGAAGGCTTCACCGAGGCGCAGATTGCCGCCGGGTTCACGGTCTACGAGGCGGTGGGTTGCAGCGAATGCTCGGACGGGTATAAAGGGCGCACGGGCATCTACCAGGTCATGCCTATGACCGAGGAGATCCAGTCGATCGTGCTGGAAGGGGGCAATGCATTGCAGATCGCCGAAGCCGCGAAGCGCTCCGGCGTGCGCGACCTGCGCCAGTCGGCACTGGAAAAGGTCAGGCAGGGTCTCACCAGCCTGACCGAGATCAACCGCGTCACCAAGGACTAATCCATGTCGGCCAGCCGTTCCGTCGTTTCCCGCCCCCTCGTCACCCGTGGTGTCCAGAAGGACGTCATGCCCACCTTCGTCTGGAAGGGCACCGACAAGCGCGGCACGGTGATGAAGGGCGAGCAGCAGGCCAAGACCGAGGCCCTGCTGCGCGCGGAACTGCGCCGCCAGGGCATCGTCCCGACCCAGGTCAAGCCCAAGGCCAAGCCGCTGTTCGGTGGCTCGGGCAGCAAGATCAGCGCGAAGGACATCACCATCTTCTCGCGCCAGCTCGCCACGATGATGAAATCCGGTGTGCCCATCGTGCAGGCGCTGGAGATCATCAGCGGGGGCCAGAAGAACCCGCGCATGACCAAGATGGTCAACGACATCCGCGCCGACATCGCCGGCGGCGCCTCGATCTACGAGGCGCTGAGCAAGCACCCGGTGCAGTTCGACGAGCTGTTCCGCAACCTGGTGCGGGCGGGCGAAGGCGCCGGTGTGCTGGAGACGGTGCTGGAAACCGTCGCCACCTACAAGGAAAACCTGCAGGCGATCAAGGGCAAGATCAAGAAGGCGCTGTTCTACCCGGTCGCGGTCATCGCGGTGGCGATCATCGTCAGCGCGGTGCTGCTGATCTTCGTGGTGCCGGAGTTCGAGAAGGTGTTCGCCAGCTTCGGCGCGGACCTGCCGGCCTTCACCCAGATCATCGTGACCGCCAGCCGCATCGTGGTGAAGTGGTGGCTGGCGTTCCTGATCGGGATCATCGCCGCGATCGGCGGCTTCATGTTCATCTACCGCCGCTCGATCCCGCTGCAGCACGCGATCGACCGCTGGATGCTGAAGATCCCGGTGATCGGGCAGATCCTGAACAACTCGGCCATCGCCCGCTTCGCCCGCACCCTGGGCGTGACCTTCGCCGCCGGCGTGCCGCTGGTGGAGGCGATGGGCACGGTGGCCGGGGCCACCGGCAGCACCGTGTACGAGAAGGCGGTGCTGCGGATGCGCGACGACGTGGCCGCCGGCTACCAGGTCAACATGGCGATGAAGCAGGTCAACCTGTTCCCCAACATGGTGGTGCAGATGACCGCGATCGGCGAGGAGGCTGGCGCGCTGGACGCGATGCTGTTCAAGGTGGCCGAGTTCTACGAGGCCGAGGTCAACAACGCGGTGGACGCGCTGTCCAGCCTGCTGGAGCCGTTCATCATGGTCATCATCGGCGGCCTGGTCGGCAGCCTGGTGGTCGGCATGTACCTGCCGATCTTCAAGCTGGCGTCGGTGGTCTCCGGCTGACCGATGGCGTTCCTTGACCAGAACACCGCGCTGGGCTATCCACTCGCCGCCGCGCTCGGGCTCGTCGTCGGCAGCTTCCTCAACGTGGTGATCCTGCGCCTGCCAAGGCGCATGGAATGGCAGTGGAAGCGCGACGCCCGGGAGGCGCTGGGTGAGCCGGAGATCTACGACCCGCCGCCACCCGGCATCGCGGTCGAGCCCTCGCATTGCCCGCACTGCAAGGCACGCCTGCGCTGGTACGAGAACATCCCGCTTGTGAGCTGGCTGGCGCAGGGCGGCAAGTGCCGGCACTGCGGCGAGCGCATCTCGGCGCAATACCCGCTGGTGGAAGCGCTGACCATGCTGCTGACGCTCGCCTGCGTCTGGCGCTTCGGCTTCGGCTGGCAGGGCTTCGGCGCGATCCTGTTCACCTGGTTCCTGGTGGCGATGTCCGGCATCGACTTCCGCACCCAGCTGTTGCCGGATTCGTTGACCCTGCCGCTGATGTGGCTGGGCTTCATAGCAGCACACGAGGACCTGTTCGTCGGGCCGAAGACGGCGATTGCCGGTGCCGCGGTGGGCTATGGCAGCCTGTGGCTGGTGTGGTGG
>JAEXBT010000004.1 GCA_023393895.1 Pseudomonadota bacterium | reverse complement strand
CGCGTCCAGCCCTTGTGGTGCACGCCGGTATCGATCACCAGCCGCGCCGCACGCCACATCGCGTAGGTCAGGCGTCCGAAGTCCTCGTAGGGCGTCTGGTAGATGCCCATTTCCTTGCCCAGCCACTCCGAGTACAGCCCCCAGCCTTCGCCATAGGCGCTGATGTATTCCTTGCGGAAGCCCGGCATCTCGCCCATCTCCATCACCAGCGAGCCCTGCAGGGAGTGCCCGGGTGCGGATTCGTGCAGGGTCAACGCCGGCAGGTTGTAGAGCGGTCGCGAGGGCAGGTCGTAGGTGTTGAGCCAGTAGGCGCTGGCGCCGCCGCGGCCTGCGGTCCAGAACGGCGCGATGTCCGGCGGCACCTCGATGATCGCGAAGCGATTGCGCGGCAGCTTGCCGATGATCTTGCCGATCTCGCCATCCACGCGCTTGCTGATCCATGCCGCACGGTCGAGCAGGTCCTGCGGCTTGTCCACGTAGAACTGCTTGTCGGTCCGCAGGAAGGCCAGGAAATCCTGGAAGCGGGTGTCCTTCGAGTTGCCCTGGAATCCGAGCCCATCGATGATCGCGTCCATCTCGGCGCGGATCTGTGCGACCTCCTTCAGCCCGATCTGGTGGATCTCCTCGGGCGACAGGTCGAGCGTGGTGTAGTGGCGGATCTGCTGGCGGTACCAGGCTTCGCCGTCGGGCATCGCCTCGGCCGCGAGTGTGGTGCGGGCCTTCGGCATGTATTCGTCGCGGAAGAACCTGAGCAGCTTCGCGTAGGCCGGGATCACCGCTTCGGACAGCGCGCGCTTCGCCTCCTCGCGCAGCGCCTGCTGCTCGGCCGCGGGGATCGTCGCCGGCATCCGCTTGAACGGACGGTACAGCGCGGCCACCTCCACATCCTTGAAGTCCGCGACCTGCGCGATCGATGCATCGCGGCCATCGAGCGTCGCCCGCGGCACGCTGAAGCCGCGTGCAAGGCCCGCACGCATGTTGTCGATGTGCTGGTCGAAGTAGCGCGGCACCTCGCGGAGCATGGCGATGTAGGCACGGTAATCGCCGGCGTTGCGCAGGCTCTGCTGGCCCATGAAGCCAAGCCCCGACCAGAACGAGGAATCCGCGTTGAACGGCATCTGGTAGTCGCCGAAGCGCACGCTGGCGGCCAGGTCCTCGACCTGCGGGCGATACACCCGGTAGTGGATGCGATTGGCCGGGCTCAGCTTCGCCTGGTCGATGCGATCCAGGTCCCGCAGCACGGTCTCCCAGGTCTTCAGCCGCTCGGCCTGTGCCGCCGGCGAGACATCCGGCAGCCTGAGCCGAGGCGCACCCTTCTCTTCACCCTCCGACTCCCCGCCCTGGGCCTGGCGCCATGTCCATTCACGCGTGTAGATCTCGCGGAACTTCCGGTCACTGGCGGATTCGGCAACCTGCACCGGTGTTGCGGCAATCGCTTCGACCGCCGCGGTTGGCAACAGCAGTGCCAGCGACAGCGCGAGCAGGGCGGGCTTCATCAAACGTTCTCCCACGCGGAAAACACCATCCTAACCGCCACGGTGCGGCGATGCGCTTCAGTGGGTGGCGCGATCGCGCTTCCAGCCGCGATGGCGGATGTCGAGCCAGAGGCTGTAGCTGGCGGTGAAGGTCGGGAACAGGTTCTGCAGGATGCCGACCGAATCGTTCTTGCCGAAGATGAAGTAGCTCAGCGTCATCAGGCTGCCGATGATGCTCATGTACCAGAACACGCGCGGGATCACAGGCTTCTTCGCGCGGCGGCTGGCGATGAACTGCACCAGCCAGCGGCCGCCGAACATCAGCGCGCCGACCCATCCGATCACCTTCCACGGCGTCATGTGGATGCCGGTCCACTCCAGCCAGCCGATCGGCGTGTCCATGAAGCCGGGCTGCTGCAACGCCTCCTGCACGATGATGGCAAAAAGCGACATCAGATTTCCTCGATGCCGGTGCGCCGGCTGCGGCTGATCAGCCAAGCCATGCCGCGCAGGTCGCGGATGCCGACCAGTGCGCGGTTGAGGTTGTTGTACTTGGACACGCCGCTGGTGCGGTGGCGATGATTGACCGGCACGCTCACCGTTCTCCAGCCGGCGCGCTGCATCAGCGCCGGCAGGTAGCGATGCATGTGGTCGAAGTAAGGGAGGTCGAGGAAGGCCTCGCGCTCGAACAGCTTGATGCCGCAGCCGGTGTCCGGCGTGTCATCGTGCAGCATCCGCGCGCGGATCGCGTTGGCCCATTTCGAGGCCCAGCGCTTGCTGCCGGAATCCCTGCGCTCCACCCGCCAGCCGGCGAACATGCGGGTGTCAGGCGATGCCTTGGCGCGTTCGGCCAGCAGTTTCGGGATGTCGGCCGGGTCGTTCTGGCCATCGCCATCCAGCGTGGCGATCCACGGCGCGCGCGCGGCCTTGACGCCGTTGCGGACCGCCGTGCTCTGGCCGCTGTTTGAAAGATGACGGATGACGCGCAGTTCCGGCGTGGCCGTTTTCAGTTCGGTGAGGCGCGCGAGCGTCGCGTCCTTCGAGGCGTCGTCGACATACACGATCTCGAACGGGACGACACCGCGCAGCGCGGCGACGATCTCGCCGATAAGTGGCGCAACGTTGTCCTCCTCGTTGTGGACCGGCACCACCACCGACAGCTGCGGCGCTTCGTTCACGCGGCGTCTCCGAAATAGTCGCGGCACCATTCGACCACCGGCGGCAGCCCGCGTTCGATCGACGTGACCGGCTCGAAGCCGAACGCCGCGTGCGCGCGGCTGACATCGGCCATCGTCTCGACCATGTCGCCCGGCTGCAGCGTCCGGTAACACTTCTCGGCCTGTCGTCCGGCGGCCTGCTCGATCACGCCGATGAAGTGCTCCAGCTCGACTGGCGTGTGGTTGCCGAGATTGAACACGCGATGTGTTGAAGTGGCATCCGCTGGCGCGTCCAGCGCGCCCAGCACGCCGGCCACGATGTCGCTGATGTGGGTGAAGTCACGGCGCATCCGGCCGTGGTTGAACACATCGATCGGGCGGCCCGACAGCACCGCTCGGGAGAACAGCAGTGGCGCCATGTCCGGACGCCCCCATGGCCCATACACGGTGAAGAAACGCAGGCCGGTGGCGCGCAGGCCGTACAGGTGCGCGTAGCTGTGCGCCATCAGTTCGTTGGCGGCCTTGGTGGCGGCGTAGAACGACCGCGGCTGGTCGATGCGCTGATCCTCGGAATACGGCGGCGTGGCCGAATCGCCATACACGGATGAGGAACTGGCATACACCAGATGCCTGACGCCGCGATGCCGGCAAACTTCGAGCACATGGCCGAAGCCGACCAGGTTGGACTGCACGTAGGCACCGGGGTTTTTCAGCGAATAGCGCACCCCGGCCTGCGCCGCGAGATGGATCACCCGCATCGGCTGCACTTCGTCGAACAACGCCGTCAGTGCCGCATCATCCACCAGGTCGATGGTGCGGATGTCGGCGTCGGGGCACAGGGCTGCGACGCGATCGCGCTTGAGCTGCGGATCGTAATAATCGTTGTAGTTGTCGAGGCCGATCACGCGCGCGCCACGCGCCTGCAATGCCTGCACCACGTGGGCACCGATGAAGCCGGCCGCACCGGTGACCAGGATCGCGTCGGATTGCGTCATGCAGGGTTGACCGCTTCAGGCCGGCTTGCGCAGCCGGTCCAGCACGCCGTCGAGCGCCTCGAGCGACCCGTAGTGGATCACCAGCTTGCCGCGGCCGCCACGGCCATGCTGCACTGCGACCTTGCTCGCCAGCAGTTCGGACAGTTCGTTTTCGAGCGCGGCGATGTCGGCCGAGGCGACGGGCTTGCCGCTGCCGGCGCGCTTGCGCGGCTCGCCGCCGACCTTGCCGGCCGCCAGCTGCTGCACGCGGTGTTCGACTTCGCGCACGCTCCAGCCTTCGCTGGCCGCCTGCCGCGCCAGCGCGATCGCCGCCTGCGGCGCCAATGACAGCAGTGCGCGCGCATGGCCCATCTCGATCGCGCGGGTCTGCACCAGTGCGCGGATGTCCTCCGGCAGCTCGAGCAGGCGCAGCAGGTTGGACACCGCCGCGCGCGAGCGCCCGACCGCTTCGGCGGCCTGCGCGTGGGTGAGGTCGAACTCGTCGATCAGCCGCTGCAGCGCCTGCGCTTCCTCCAGCGGATTGAGATCCTCGCGCTGGATGTTCTCGATCAACGCCATCGCGACCACCGTGCGGTCGTCGAGCTGGCGGACCACCGCGGGAATCTCGATCAGCCCGGCAAGCTGGGTCGCGCGCCAGCGGCGCTCGCCGGCGACGATCTCGTACCTGTCCTTGCCGATCGCGCGCACCACCACCGGCTGCACCACGCCCTGCGCCTTGATTGATTCGGCGAGTTCGGCCAGCTTGTCATCGTCCATGGTCCGGCGCGGCTGGTACTTGCCCGGCTGCAGCGCCTTGACCGGCAGCCGCTTGAGAGTGTCGCCGGGCTGCGCCTCCAGCGGCGGCGCCGCAGCGGCGGACGGCCCGAGCAGGGCTTCCAGCCCGCGTCCCAGCCCGCGCTTCTTGGTCGCGGCCGACTTCCCTGTGGTCTTCGCGGCGGTCATGCGGCTTCCTCCCGTGACATTGTCTTCTTCGCGCCCTCGCGTTCGCGCTGGCGGCGGAGCACCTCGCCCGCCAGCCCGAGGTAGGCCACCCCGCCGCGCGAGCCGCGGTCGTAGCCGACGATGCTCTGGCCGTGGCTCGGCGCCTCGGCCACGCGCACATTGCGCGGGATGATGGTGCGGAACACCTGGTCACCGAAGTGCTGGACGAGCTCGGCCGAGACGGCGTTGGCCAGGTTGTTGCGCACGTCGAACATGGTGCGCAGCACGCCCTCGATCTCGAGCGAGGGATTGAGCTTCTGCTTCAACGCATCGATGGTCTGCAGCAGCGAGGTCAGGCCCTCGAGCGCGTAGTACTCGCACTGCATCGGCACCAGCACCGAATCGGCGGCGGTCAGCGCGTTGAGGGTCAGCAGCGACAGCGCCGGCGGGCAGTCGATGATGATGAAGTCGTAATCGCCGCGCAGGCCGTCAAGCGCACGCTTCAGGCGCTGCTCGCGACCTTCCTCGTCCATCAGCGCGATCTCGGCCGCGGTGAGGTCGGTATTGCCGGGCATCAGGTCGAAGCCCTCGCCGCTGCGGACGATGGCATCGCGCGCGTCGACTTCTTCCAGCAGCACGTCGCAGGTGGAATGCGCCAGTTCGCGCTTGTCCACGCCACTGCCCATCGTGGCGTTGCCCTGCGCGTCGAGATCGACCAGCAGCACGCGCTGCGGCGTCGCCGCCAGCGCCGCGGCGAGGTTCACCGAGGTGGTGGTCTTGCCGACACCGCCTTTCTGGTTGGCAACCGCGATGACTCGCGCCATGTCCCGATCCCGTGGAGTTCGGCCGGCCTGTGCGGGCGGCAGGACCTGCCATTATGCCCGCCCCGGGCGGGCTTCACCCGGCGCGGCTCACCACCGCCAGCTGGCGCCGCGCCGCCAGCCCCGGCACGGCGAGGTCATGCACCGCCTCCAGCCGCCAGCCCGCGGGCAGCTGCGCCGCTTCGTCGGCCACGGTGCCGGCCTTCATCGCCAGCAGTTTCCCCTCCGGTGCGAGCAGGTGGCCACCGACTTCGATGATGCGATCGAGCGTCGCCAGCGCGCGCGCGGTGATCGCCGCGTAGGCGCCGGGTTCGGCCAGCTGCTCCGCGCGGCTTTCGGCGACCCGTGCATTGGCCAGCCCGAGCACGCGCACCGCCTCGCGCAGGAACCGCGCCTTCTTGCCATTGGATTCGACCAGCGTCACCGTACAGCCCGGGCGGGCGATCGCCAGCGGGATGCCGGGCAGGCCGGGGCCGGTACCCAGATCGGCCAGCGGCGCATCCGGCACGAACGGGGCCATCGCCAGCGAATCGAGCAGATGCTTGGTCACCATCTCGCGCGGGTCGCGGATCGCGGTCAGGTTGTAGGTGGCGTTCCAGCGTTGCAGCAGGGCCAGATAGGCAAGCAGCGCCGGGGCCAGCGCGCCGGGGTCGAGCGCCAGCGCGGCGAGGCCTGCACGCAGCTGCGGTTCGATGTCGGGCGGAAGCAGGGACGATGACGTCATCGTCAAATTATCGCAGCGCCAGCGGACCCGGCGGGCAGGTCACGCCAGGCCAGCGCGCCGAGGTAGCCCCCCACCGGACGGAACTCGTGCAGGTGCCAGTCCGCCGCGCGGCCCAGCGCGGCATCGCATTCGGCCAGCCGCAGGCCATTGGCGTCCTCGACAAAGCACAGCCGGTGCAGGCCGAAGGACAGGCCGTGGCCATGCGCCTTGAGCAGCGCCTCCTTTGCGCACCACAGGCGCAGGAAGGTCGCTTCCGCCGCCGGATCGGGCAACGTTTCCAGCCAGCTGCGCTCGGCCGGATGGAAGAAGCGCCGCGCCAATGCCCGTGCATTCGGCCGCGGCCGGATGCGTTCCAGATCGCAGCCGATCTGCTGGTGCTCGCCGCAGGCCACCAGCAGGTGTTCGCCACTGTGGCTCCAGTTGGCATCGCGATGCTGCATCGGCGCCTGCAGCTGCGGGCGGCCGCGGGCGTCGCGGGCCAGCGGAAGCGTCGTCGCGTCCACGCCCCAGTGCGCGGCCAGCCAGTCGCGCGCGAGTGGCTCGGCGCGTGCGTGCGGCGGCAGGTGCAGCAAGGCATGGGCGGGCAGCATCGCGCAAGCCTAGCGTGCGGCCGCCCGGATGCGCCAAGCTAGCCACCTTCGACCGGAGGATGGATGCGCGATGCAGGCCACACCGCTGCTGCAGGGTGACGACGACCAGGCTCTGTTCTGCGGCACGCCGACGATGACCCGGGGCGAGTTCCGACGCCGTGCCGCCGTGCTGGCTGCGCGCCTGCCCGATGCCAGCCACGTCATCAACCTGTGCGAGCGCCGCGACCATTTCATTCTCGGCTTTGCCGCCGCCCTGCTGCGCGGCCAAGTCACGCTGCTGCCGCCCTCGCGCGCGCCCGGCGTGGTCGATGAGGTCGCGGGGCGCCATCCCGGCAGCTACCGGCTGGGCGATGCCGGCACCGCTCTGGGCTGCGACGTTGTGGTGGATGACGCCCCCACCGCAGCCGGGATCCCGGACCTGCCCGCGATCCCCGACGCCCAGCTGGCGATGATCGGCTTCACCTCCGGCTCCACCGGCACGCCCTCGGCGCACCCCAAGACCTGGGGCTCCCTGCGCCACACCAACGCCGCCAACCTGCGCGCGCTCGCTCACCTGTTCGCGGACGCGCCGGCGACACTGGTCGCCACCGTGCCTCCACAGCACATGTTCGGCATGGAAATGTCGGTGCTGATGCCGATGCTCGGCCGCTTCGCCGTGCATCCGGCGCGGCCATTCTTCCCGCACGACATCGCCGGAGCCCTTGCCGAATGCGCCACGCCGCGACTGCTGGTGACCACGCCGGTCCACCTGCGCGCGCTGCTCGAAGCGGGCATCGCCATGCCGCCACTCGCGGCGATCACCACGGCCACGGCACCGCTGCCGGTGGAACTCGCGCGCGAGGCCGAGTCGCGCTTCGGCTGCGAAGTCCTTGAACTGTTCGGCGCCACCGAGATCTGCATCATCGCCAGCCGCCGCACCGCGCTCACCGGGACGTGGCGCCTCTACGACGACACCCGCCTGCAGCCTCTCGAGGACGGCACCCGGGTTGAACGGCCTTCACTGGTCGAGCCGATCACGCTGGCCGACCGCGTGCAGCTGGTCGATGACGGCCGCGGCTTCCTGCTGCGCGGACGCCAGGCCGACCTGCTGGAGATCGCCGGCAAGCGCGCCTCTCTCGGCGATCTCACCCACCGCCTGCAGTCGATCCCCGGCGTGCGCGATGCCGCGATGCTGCAACTCGAGGCGGATGCACTCGGCGTGGCCCGGCTGGTGGCGATCGTCGCCGCCGCGCCGGAGATCAGTGACGACACCATCCTGAATGCGCTGCGGCAAAGCAGCGACCCAGTGTTCCTGCCGCGCCGCATCATTCGCGTCGCGGCCCTGCCACGCAACGAAACCGGCAAGCTGCCGCGGGAATCCCTGCTCGCCCTGGCCAACGCCAGCGCCGGAATGACGCACCGCAACACCTGATCCCCACGGGGACCGGGCGGAGTTGTTCGGGTTTCCTTCAGTTTTCGTGACGTTTCCGTCACGCACGTCTCAGCACACTGCGAACGCCCCCAGCGAACGGGGTAGCAACAATTCCCTAACCACCAGTTCGGAGAAACGCATGAACCTCATCATCTGGTTGATCGTCGGCGGCATCATCGGTTGGCTTGCCAGCATCATCATGAAGCGCGACGCCCAGCAGGGCATCCTGCTCAACGTCATCGTCGGCATCGTCGGCTCGTTCCTCGGCGGCTTCCTGATCGCCCCGCTGCTCGGCTCGGGCACCGCCAACAGCGGTGACTTCAGCGTCATGGGCCTTCTGGCCTCGCTGATCGGCGCCGTGATCCTGCTGGCCATCGTGAACCTGTTCACGCGCGGCCGCGCCCGCTGAGCGTCTTCCCCCACGCAAAGCGACAAGGCCCGGCAATGCCGGGCCTTGTTTTTTGGTGCCGAGGTCTAGTCGACCAGATGCACCCACGCCGGCGCATGGTCGCTCGGGCGCTCCCAGGTGCGCGGCTCGCGATCGATGCCGGCCTCCGCGACGGCCGCTTTCAGCGCGTCGGACACGAGCGTGAGATCGATGCGCAAGCCCAGGTTGCGCCGGAACGCCGCCTGCCGATAATCCCACCAGCTGAACACGCCGGCATCGTCATGCTTCATGCGGAATGCGTCATGCAGGCCGAGCGATTGCAGCCGTGTCAGTGCATCGCGCTCCGCACGTGAGGTGAGGATGTGATCGTCGTTCCAGACCGCGGGATCGTGCACGTCGCGGTCGTCCGGCGCGATGTTGAAATCGCCCATCACCACCATCTTCGGCCAGCGTGCAAGGTCGGCGGCAAGCCAATCGTGGACGGCCGCGAGCCAGCGCAGCTTGTAATCGTACTTGTCGGTGCCGACATCCTGCCCGTTCACCACGTAGAGATTGACGATGCGCACGCCATCGACCGTCGCGGCGATCACCCGGCGTTGTTCGTCGTCGAACCCGGGAATGCCGCGCTGGACGTCCTCCAGTTCACCCGTCCTGGCCAGCAGCGCCACGCCGTTGTAGGTCTTCTGTCCGGCGAAGGCGATCTCATAGCCCGCCGCGCGCAATGCATCCACCGGGAACTTCGCGTCCTCGAGCTTGGTTTCCTGGAGGCCGACCACGTCCGGCGCGAACGCCTCCAGCCATTGCAGCAGGTGCGGCAGCCGCACGTTGAGCGAGTTGACGTTCCAGCTGGCGATCTTCATCCGCGTCCGGTTCCCTGATCCTCAAGCGCCGGCCAGCATAACGAACGCGGCCCGAATCGCCGCCATCACGCACGCACGTGGACGGTCGGCGCACCGGCCTTCAGGCCGCCGATGATCGCAGCCTGACCGCAACCCTGCGCATGGAATGCATCGAGTACCGCGGACACCTCCGCAGGCGAACAGGCAACCAGCAAGCCGCCGCTGGTCTGCGGGTCGGTCAGCAGCGACATGGCTTCGTCCCTTGCCTCCACATCCAGCTGCACGTCCTCGCCATACGCGGCCCAGTTGCGCCCGGAAGCACCGGTGACGCAGCCCTGCTGCAACAGGGCGCGGGTCTGTGGCAGCAGCGGCACCGATTCGAGCGCGATCTCGGCCCCCAGTCCGCTGGCGCGGCACACCTCCAGCAGGTGGCCGAGCAGCCCGAAGCCGGTCACGTCGGTCATCGCGTGGACGCCGGGCAGCCTGGCGAGCGCGATGCCCGCGCGATTGAGCTGCGTGGTGCCCGCGAGCATCTGCGCCTGGCCGTCCGCATCCAGCAGTCCCTTCTTCAACGCAGCCGAATGGATGCCCACGCCCAGCGGCTTGCCCAGCACCAGCAGGTCGCCATCGACGCCGCCACCGTTGCGCTTGAGCTGGTCCGGATGCACCAGGCCGATCGCGGCCAGCCCGTAGATCGGCTCGACCGAATCGATGCTGTGGCCGCCCGCGACCACGATGCCCGCATCGGCGCAGGCACGCTCGCCACCCTGCAGGATCGCGCGGATGGTGTCGTGCGGCAGCGTGTTGACCGGCATGCCGACGATCGCCAGCGCGAACAGCGGCGTGCCGCCCATCGCGTAGATGTCGGACAGCGCGTTTGTCGCGGCGATGCGGCCGAACTCGAACGGATCATCGACGATCGGCATGAAGAAATCGGTGGTGGCGACCACCGCCTGGGTGTCGTTGAGGCGCCAGACCGCCGCATCGTCACTGCCCTCACGCCCGACCAGCAGCTCGGCCGGCATCGGCAGGCCCGGCGCTGCATGCAGCAGCTCCGCCAGCACGCCCGGCGCGATCTTGCAGCCGCAGCCACCGCCATGCGAGAGCGATGTCAGGCGCGGGAGTGGGGAAGAGTCTTCTTTGGCCTGCACGCACGCCTCGCTGGATGGCGGAAGGCAGCAGGAGTCGAACCTGCCAGGGAGCGATGCCGCCCCCTACTGGGTTTGAAGCCCAGCCGCATGCCCGGACGCGCATGCCTTCCCTGGATTCGAAGGGGTTGCGGTCCGCACGGACCAGCCGAGGTCGTCGCGCGGACGGTGCGCGTCGCCGACTCTTCGAGTGTAGCCAACGCGATCGAAGAACTCCAAGAGCTGGATGCTGCGCTTGCGCCCGAGGCCGATGCGGTCGCGGAACGCCGCCGCCTCCACCCCGACACCTGCCTGCGCGAGCTCAGCGATGTGGTCCGCCAGTTCGGCGATGCGCTGCGGATGGTAGAAAAGATCCGGCACCACCTGATACAGCTCGCCACGCGCAGCGGCACGACGCAGGACGCCACGCACCTGCGCCTCCGGCACGCGCGTGTCACCGGCGAGGTCACGCACCCACGGCGGATCGAAACCGCCCTGCAGCAGCCGCGGCAACAGGGTCTGCAACAGCGCGCGGTCCTTCTCGGTGAGTGCCTGCGCGTGGCCGGGCAGCGCCCACCATGGGCCATTCCTGGTGATCGCGCCGACCTCGCGCAGCCGCGCGAGCAGGCTGTCGAACAGCGCGGCGGGGAGGCGCTGGAAACCATTGCGATGCAGCCGCGAGGTCTCGATGCCCGGTTCCTCCGGGTGCCGCGCATGCCAGTCCGCAAGCCCCGCATGCACGCGTTCGCCGATGTCCGCGATGCGGCGCTCCGCCAGCACATGGGCGCCGTCGCGGGTCGCGATGCGCACGATGCCTGCAGGCAGGACGAGCGCGTCGATGGGCCGCTGGTACAGACGCTCCAGCCGGGCGACGGGGATGCCTGCGTCAGCCTGCTGCAGCAATGCGCCGATGTCGCCGTCATCGATGAAGGCCTCCAGCGCCTTCAGCCAGTCGATGCGTGCAGGGCTGCGCCGGCGCCGCTGCGGCGCCTCGGGGTCCAGCACCACGCCGCCACCGACGGTGGCCGACGCGCCGGCATCGCGCACGATGAAGCGATCACCGCAGGCCGCGCACACATCGCGGTCGAACACCAGCTGCACCAGCGCGCCGCGTGCGTCATTCGCCGCCTCCAGCATGACCGCATGCCCCAGCCGGTGGCTTGCGCCCCAGTGCACGTGCAGCGGTGTCCAGTCGCGCAGGCGTGTCACCCCTTCGAGCAGCGACAGGCGCACGTCGATGCGTCGGGTGGGCACGAGGGCACGCGGATCGGCCAGCCACTCGCCACGATGCACGGCAGCCGCATCGATGCCGGCGAGGTTGAGCGCGCAACGCGTCCCCGCAGCAGCACGCGATACCGGGCGGTTCTGCGCATGGATCGAACGCACGCGTACCGGCTCGCCGGCTGGCATCAGCCGCACCGTGGCATCGACCTCTGTTTCGCCTGACAGAAGCGGCCCTGCCACCACCGTGCCATGCCCGGGCAGGCTGAAGGCGCGGTCGATCGGCATCCGGAAGAATCTCCGGTGTGCGTCATCTGTCGCATGATCCGCATCCGCGCGCGCAGCCGCATGCAGGCAGGCGCGCAACGCTGCAGTACCCGGGTCATCGGGTTGCAGCGCGGCACACATGAAACGCGGTGCGTCCGCGAATGGCGTATCGGCCAGCAGCGCATCCAGTTGCGATCCGAACTCGTTGACGCGCTCGGCGTCGACGCGATCCACCTTGGTGATCGCGACCGCGCCACGTGCCACGCCCAGCAACCGCAGGATGGCGAGGTGTTCGCGCGTCTGCGGCATGACCCCGTCATCGGCGGCCACCACCAGCAACGCGAAGTCGATCCCGTTGGCGCCTGCGGCCATGGTGTGCACGAAACGCTCGTGTCCGGGCACATCGACGAACCCCAAAATCGCGTCCGCACCCGGCGTGGCCATGCCCTCCACCGGCACGTAGGCAAAGCCGAGTTCGATGGAAATGCCGCGCTCGCGCTCTTCCTTCAGGCGATCGGTGTCGATACCGGTCAGCGCGCGCACCAGCGCGGTCTTGCCATGGTCGATGTGACCGGCGGTTCCGACGATCATGCGCGCAGCACGTGGAGCTGTTCGGCGAAGACGGTTTCGTCCGCCGCCTCGAGGCAACGCAAGTCGAGCCAGAGTGCGCCGTCGGCAATGCGCCCGATGACCGGTTGCGGCAAGCCGCGCAGACGCTTCGCCAAGGCATCGAGACCGCCTCGACCGCCACGCGGGCGGATGACGAACCCGGCGCTGGCGAGCGTCGCGGTCGGCTGCGCCCCGCTGCCCACCTGGCTCTGCAATGCAGTCACTTCCACTGCGTGCTTCGGCAACGTGGACTGCAGCGCGGGGAGCAGTCGCTGTGCGCAGGCTTCGATGTCCGCGACCGGGCGCGTGAGGTCACGCAAGGTGGGCAAACGCTGCGGCAACAGCTCCGGTTCGCGATACAGCGCCAGCACTGCCTCGAGCGCGGCAAGCCCGAGCTTGTCCATGCGCAAAGCGCGCTTGAGCGGGTTGCGATTGATGCGCGCGATGAGGTCCGCACGCCCGGCGATGATGCCCGCCTGCGGCCCACCCAGCAGCTTGTCGCCGCTGAAGGTGACCAGATCCGCGCCCGCGGCCAGCGTGTCCTGCACGGTGGGCTCGGGAGGCAGTCCGTGCGCGGCCAGGTCCAGCAGGCTGCCGCTGCCGAGATCCACCGCCAGCGGCAGACCGTGTTCGCGGGCGATGGCGGCAAGCTGCGCGGTATCCACCTGTGCCGTGAATCCCACCACGGCGTAGTTGCTGGTGTGCACCTGCATCAGCAGCGCGGTGCGCCTGCCGATCGCGCGGAGGTAGTCGGCGGGATGCGTGCGATTGGTCGTGCCGACCTCCACCAGCTTCGCGCCGGCCGCACGCATCACGTCGGGAATGCGGAAGCTGCCGCCGATCTCCACCAGTTCGCCGCGCGAGACCGGCACCTCGCGACGATTGACGAGGGTGTTGAGCAGCAGCAGCACCGCGGCGGCGTTGTTGTTGACCACCGTGGCGGCTTCGGCGCCGGCCAGTTCGCAGACCAGCTCGCGCACACGCGCCTCGCGCGCACCGCGACGGCCGCTGGCCAAGTCGAATTCGAGATCCACCGGCCCACGCATCACCCGGCTGACCGCGGACACCGCGGATTCGGGGAGTGTCGCGCGGCCCAGATTGGTATGCAGCACGGTGCCGGTGAGGTTGAACACCGGGCGGATCGCGCGCGCGGCTTCTTCATCGAGACACGCACTGACGCGGGCAGCGAGGGATGCGCCGGATACCGCATCGCCAAGCTGTCCAGCGGGCATTGAGCCGGCACGCACGCCCTGACGCAGGCGATCCAACTCCACGCGCAGCAGGCGCGCCACCCGCGTGTGGCCGTGGGCCGCGACCAGTGCGGCCACTTCAGGCAGTCGGAGCAGGCGGTCGAGCGAAGGCAGTTCGCGCAGGGATTCCACGGCGTCCCGTCAATCGCCCGCAGGCTGCCAGAGGAAGGGGTTCTGGCTGGCGCGCGCGTAGCCGAGCTCTCCCAGCAACAGGTCCAGCGGCAGGGTGGCAAGGTCGTCGGCCAGCGGCTCGACCGCCGCATCCTTCTCCTGATAGAGGATCTTGCGGTAGCCGTGGCACTGTTCGCAGGTTTCCGCGCGCACCGCCTCCTCGCGCGCGACAGCGGCATCGGCGGCCTCGGGTGTTGCCGCCTGATAGGCGATGTCCTTGCCGCCTGCGCCGCAGCGGCTGCAGAGCACGCGCACGTGATGCCATTGGCAACCGCACAGACCGCAGGCCAGGTAGCGGTACCCGGCCTGCGGCGGCTGAGCGTACACCAGACTGGCCACCGGCGAAGTACCGCAGACCGGGCACAGGCCCGGCACGTCCGGCATCGGGGTCAGTTTCGCGGCTTCGAAGGCCTGTGCCAGAAGGGCCCAGTGCACCTGCAGCGCCGCCATCACGAACGGGGCGCTGGCTGCATCCACGGCGGGGGCGCCGGTGACTTCGAGCAGTGCGTCGGCCTGCGCTTCCAGCCACTCCGTCGGTGCTTCGCGGAGCCGCTGCAGCATTGCATGCACGCCTTCGGGCACCTCCGGCTGGGCATCGCATTGCTCGCACAATGCCTTCAACAGGTCACGCCACTGTGGGTCGCGGCTCCAGCCGCTCGCGTTCAAGGGCGGCATCCCGGTACCCCGCGCAGCGACCGCGGCGGCTTGCGCGTGCTCACGCAGGCGCGCGCGCGATGCGTCATCCACCTGGTCGAAAACGACCTGCTGGGCGTCGCAGAGCGTGGCGATCAGCGCAAGGTAGCCGGCCATCGGCGAATCCTGCGCCAGCGTGCGCAGCCGCGCGGCGCGCGCCGCGAAATCCGGCCCCGCGGGGTTCAGCAGGATGCGCGGGATATCGCGCTGGGCGAGGAGTTCGATCTCGCCGCGCTCGAGAATGCGTTGGGCCATGGCATTGGAGGAAGCGGGGAAAGCCTATCCTCGCCGCCCACGACGGCCGCGTCCAGCCGCACGCGCTTCAGTCGGGCGGCCGCCGCCCGGCGATCACGTCGCGGAACCACAGCCTGTGATGGCGCCAGGCCCAGCCCCAGGTCACCTTGCCCTGGGTCATCGCGCGCACCGAACCCTTGACCCAGAACGCCGCGTAGGCATGGATGATGATGGTGCCCACGATCAGCACGCCGAACCCGGCATGCACCAGCGTGGAGAAGCGGATCAGGCCGATCGGGAAGAACTGGCTGAAGTACGCGCGCCAGATCACCAACCCGGTGAGGAACAGGGCCACCACCGAGGCCACCATCACCCAGAACACCAGCTTCTGGCCGGCGTTGTAGCGCCCGACCAGCGGCAGCCCCTCCTCGTCGCCGCGCAGCATCGCACGCCAGTTCCTGAGCCATTCGCGGTCACCGCCATCGAGGAAGGTGTCCTTCACCACCTGCAGCGCCAGCACCACGAAGGCCACCGCCCAGATGATGCCGATGAACGGGTGCAGGATCCGCGCCCATGAGCCGCCGCCCACCAGCGCGGACAGCGGGAACAGCCAGGGGTGGAACAGGCTGAGGCCGGAGATCGCCGCCAGCAGGAAGGCGATGACCACCGTCCAGTGGTTCATCCGGGTGAACGGCCGATAGCGCTGGATGAAGCGCACGCCGCGCGGCTCATGCTCGTCCATCACGGTCCTCCCCGGCGATCTCCCCGGCTTCGCGGGCCGCCATCGCCTCGTCTTCGGGCTCCACTTGATCGGGGCCGAATCGGATGTAGTGGAAGAAGGCGACCAGTGCGCCGGCCACCAGCGCGAACAGCCCCAACGGCTTCGCCACGCCCTTCCATACCGCCACCTGCGGACTGATCTGCGGGTCCTTCGCCAGCCCGTGATAGAGGCCGGGATTGTCGGCATGGTGCAGCACGTACATCACATGGGTGCCACCGACGCCGGCCGGGTCATAGAGACCGGCGTTCTCGAAGCCGCGCGACTTCAGGTCGGCGATGCGGGTATCGGCGTGGTCCTTCATCGCCTCCTTGCTGCCGAACACGATCGCCCCGGTCGGGCAGGTCTTCACGCAGGCCGGCTCCTGCCCCACCGCGACGCGGTCGGAACACAGCGTGCACTTGTAGGCCTTCTTGTCCTGCTTGGAAATGCGCGGGATGTTGAACGGGCAGCCGGTGATGCAGTAGCCGCAGCCGATGCAGTGCTCTTCCTGGAAGTCGACGATGCCGTTGGCGTACTGGATGATCGCGCCGGGCGACGGGCAAGCCTTCAGGCAGCCCGGGTCCTCGCAGTGCATGCAGCCGTCCTTGCGGATCAGCCATTCGAGGTCGCCGTTGTCGTGCTCGTACTCGGAGAAGCGCATCAGCGTCCACGACTGCGCGGTGAGGTCGGCCGGGTTGTCGTAGACGCCGACGCAGGTGCCCACCTCGTCGCGCAGGTCGTTCCACTCCATGCACGCGACCTGGCAGGCCTTGCAGCCGATGCACTTGCTGGTGTCGATGAGCTTGGCCACCTGCCCGGTGTGGGCGCCACGCGCCTGCGGTGGCGGCGTCGTGGTGGCCGAGCGGCGGATGATGTCGAGGGATTGCAGTGCCATCAGCCGCTCCTCATGCCTTCTCGACCTTGACCAGGAACGCCTTGAACTCCGGCGTGTTGGTATTGCCGTCGCCCACCGCCGGGGTCAGCGTGTTGGCGAGGTAACCCGGCTTGGCCGCGCCGATGAAGCCCCAGTGGATCGGCACGCCCACCGTATGCACGGTCTTGCCTTCGATCTGCAGCGCCTTGATCCGCTTGGTGACCACCGCGACGGCCTCGATGTGCCCGCGCATCGAACTCACCCGCACCCGGCTGCCGTTGGCGATCCCGAGCTCCTCGGCCAGCGCCACGCCGATCTCGACGAACTGCTCGGGCTGGGTGACCGCGTTGATCAGGTTGTTCTTGGTCCAGTAATGGAAGTGCTCGGTCAGCCGATAGGTGGTGGCGACGTGCGGGAACTCCTTCGCCTTGCCGAAGTCCGCGATGTCGTTGTCGAACACGCGCGCCACCGGGCTCGATGGCGAACCCTTGCGGTTGGGGCTGAGCGGATTGATGTCGAGCGGCGATTCCAGCGGCTCGTAATGCTCCGGGAACGGCCCTTCGTTCAGGCCGTTCTTGGCGAAGAAGCGCGCCACGCCCTCCGGGTTCATGATGAACGGGCCCATGCCGCGCGCCGGATCCTCGTCGATCTTGTAGTCGGGGATGTCGGCGCCGGACCAGACCTGCCCATTCCACGCGATCAGCGGACGCTCCGGATCCCAGGGCTTGCCTTCCAGGTCCGCCGAGGCGCGGTTGTAGAGCACGCGCCGGTTGGCCGGCCACGCCCACGCCCAGTTGATGGTGGTGCCCATGCCGGTCGGGTCGGAGTTGTCGCGCCGCGCCATCAGGTTGCCGGTCGGTCCCCAGGCACCGCAGAAGATCCAGCAGCCGCTGGCGGTGGTGCCGTCGTCGCGCAGCTCGCCGAAGCCGGCCAGCTGGTCACCCTTGCGGCGCAGCAGCTTCCCCGGGTTGCGCGGATCGGGCAGGTCCTCGAGTGCACGGCCGCTGTACTCGCGCGCCAGCTCCTCGGGCGAGGGCTCGTGCGGGTCCATGTAGGGCCAGGCGAGGTTGACGATCGGATTCGGATAGGCGCCGCCTTCAGTCTGGTACATCGTCTTCATGCGGCCCCACAGCTCCGACATGATGGCGATGTCCGAGCGCGCCTCGCCCGGCGGGTTCGCGCCCTTCCAGTGCCACTGCAGCCAGCGCGAGGAGTTGACCAGCGCGCCTTCGTCCTCGGCGAAGCAGATGGTCGGCAGGCGGAACACCTCGGTCTGGATGCTCGCCGAATCGACGTCGTTGTACGGGCCGTGGTTCCTCCAGAACTCGCTGGTCTCGGTGGCCAGCGGGTCCATCACCACCAGGAACTTGAGCTGGGAGAAGCCGCGGATCAGCTTGCGCTTGTTCGGCGCGGCGGCCAGCGGGTTGAAGCCCTGGCAGATGTAGCCGTTCATCTGCCCGTTGTCCATCATCTCGAACGCCTGCAGCATGTCGTACTGCTTGTCGAGCTTGGGCAGGTAGACATAGCCCCAGTCGTTCTCGCGGGTGGCGGCATCGCCCCACCAGGCCTTCATCAGGCTGACGAAGAACTTCGGGGTGTTGCTCCAGTAGCTGAGCTGCCAGGGACGCAGCGGCTCCTGCGTGCGCGGCTTCAGGTAGTCGTCGAGCGTCTGCTCCGCCTCGTTGGGCAGGGTCATGTAGCCGGGCAGCAGGTTCGACATCAGCCCGAGGTCGGTCAGGCCCTGGATGTTCGAGTGCCCGCGCAGCGCGTTCATGCCGCCGCCGGCCACGCCGATGTTGCCGAGCAGCAGCTGCACCATCGCGCCGGGGCGGATCATCTGCGCGCCGGTGGTGTGCTGGGTCCAGCCGAGCGC
This sequence comes from Pseudomonadota bacterium, assembly GCA_023393895.1. Next base: position 653 of record JAEXBT010000004.1, on the reverse strand, counting down.
GTACATGATGGTCATGACGCGATCGGCGGTGCCGGTGGACGCGATCATGTCCCAGATCTGCTGGACCTTTTCCTTCGGCGTGCCGCAGACGCGCTCGACCATGTCGAGGGTGTAGCGCGCGTAGTGCTGCTTCATCAGCTGGAACACGCACCGCGGGTTCTGCAGCGTCGGGTCGGACTGGACGTAGCCGTCGGCGCCCTTGGCGTAGTCCCAGCTGGTCTTGTCGTAGCGCTTCTTCGCCGGATCGAAGCCGGAGAACAGGCCGTCCTTGAAGTCGAACGCATCACTGACGATGAAGCTGAAATCGGTGTAGTTCACCACGTACTCGCGGTGGTACTTCCCGGTGTCCAGCAGGTACTTGATCAGGCCGCCGAGGAACACGATGTCGGTGCCGGGGCGGATCGGCGCGTACACGTCGGCCACCGACGCGGTGCGGGTGAAGCGCGGATCGACCACGATCAGCCGGGCGTCGTTGTGCGCCTTGGCCTCGGTCACCCACTTGAAGCCGCACGGGTGCGCCTCCGCCGCGTTTCCACCCATGACCAGGACGAGATCCGCGTTGCGGATATCGACCCAGTGATTCGTCATCGCACCTCGGCCAAACGTCGGGGCAAGCCCTGCCACCGTCGGGCCGTGTCAGACACGCGCCTGAT
>JAEXBT010000208.1 GCA_023393895.1 Pseudomonadota bacterium | reverse complement strand
GGTCGTCGCCTCGTGCTCCACCGTGGCGTCAGGTCGCTTCACCTCTATGTAGGGGAAGGTGTGTGCGCCGCACTTCTTGCCGATCAACAGCGAGTCGCACTGGGTGTGGTTGCGCGCGCTCTCCGCGCTGCGTTCCACCTTGACCAGCCCGCGATAGGTGTTCTGCCCGCGGCCGGCGCTGATGCCCTTCGACACGATCTTGCTCTTGGTGCGCTTGCCGACATGGATCATCTTGGTGCCGGTGTCGGCCTGCTGGCGATGGTGGGTCAGCGCCACCGAATAGAATTCACCGATGCTGTGGTCGCCGCGCAGAATCACGCTGGGATATTTCCAGGTGATGGCCGAGCCGGTTTCCACCTGTGTCCAGGAGATTTTCGAACGCGTGCCGAGGCAGGCGCCGCGCTTGGTGACGAAGTTGTAGATGCCGCCACGGCCTTCCTCGTCGCCGGGATACCAGTTCTGCACGGTCGAGTACTTGATCTCGGCGTCCTCGAGCGCGACCAGTTCCACCACCGCCGCGTGCAGCTGGTTCTCATCGCGCATCGGCGCCGTGCAGCCCTCGAGGTAGCTGACGTAGGCGCGGTCCTCGCAGATGATCAGGGTGCGCTCGAACTGGCCAGTGTGGCCGGCATTGATGCGGAAGTAGGTCGACAGCTCCATCGGGCAGCGCACGCCCGCCGGGATGAAGACGAAGCTGCCGTCGGAGAACACCGCCGAATTGAGCGCGGCGAAGTAGTTGTCGCCGACCGGCACCACGCTGCCGAGGTACTGCCTCACCAGTTCGGGGTGCTCGGCAATCGCCTCCGACATCGAGCAGAAGATGATGCCCTTCTCGGCCAGTTCCTTGCGGAAGGTGGTGCCCACCGACACCGAATCGAACACCGCGTCGACCGCCACCCCCGCCAGCTTGGCGCGCTCATGCAACGGCACGCCCAGCTTGTCGTAGGTATCGATGAGTTCCTGCGGTACCTCGTCGAGCGACTTGTATTTCGCCTTGGGCGCCGAGTAGTACGACAGCGCCTGGAAATCGATCGGGTCGATGTCGAGCTTGGCCCACTCCGGCATCGGCATGGTCAGCCAGTGGCGGTAGGCCGCCAGCCGCCATTCGGTCATCCATGCGGGTTCGTTCTTCTTGGCCGAGAGCGCACGGATGGTGTCCTCGTCCAGGCCCGGCGGCAGCGAGTCGGACTCGATGTCGGTGACGAAGCCGGCTTCGTACTTGCGCGCGAGGCGCGCGTGGATGTCGGCGTTCTGCATCGCGGTCTCGCCTACCGGTTCGGTCGCGTCGGGGTTCATCGTCGTGTTCATGCAACCGCCAGTCGTGCGGGGATGCGCTTGCCGGCAGGCTGCACCGGTGCATCGCCCTGGACCATCGAATGCAGGCTGACCGCCCGCAGCGCGTCGGCGATCACATCGTTGATGCGCTGCCAGTTCCCACGCACGCCGCAGGAGTCCTCGATGTCGCAATGGCCGGCGTGGATGCTGCATTCGGTCATCGCCAGCGGGCCTTCCATCGCTTCTACGATGTCGGCGAGCGTCACCTCGCGGGCGTCGCGGGCCAGGCGATAGCCGCCATTGGCGCCGCGGAAGCCCTCGACCAGTCCAGCCTGCGCCAGCGGCTTGAGCACCTTGGCCGCGGTCGGGACCTCAACGCCGGCGCGCTCGGCGAGTTCGTTCGCGCTCAGCACCGCCTCGGGCGCGGCCGCGAGCACGGTCATGACCAGCGTGGCGTAATCGGTGAGCTTGGTGACGCGGAGCATCGGCTGCGGGCCTCGTAAAGCGGACCAATATTGTACGGATTCCGGCAGCGCCGCTCAAACGGTGCATGGCATGCGCGTGTCGCATCGATCCGTCGCGTCGGCCACAATGAAGGCTCCCTCATGCGAAGCGAACCGATGGCCAAGACCAGCAAGAAGAAGATCGAACGTCGCAAGTCCAGCATCCACGGCAACGGCGTGTTCGCGATCAAGCCGATCGCCAAGGGCGAGCGCATCATCCGTTACAAGGGGTTCCTGCGCAGCCATGCCGATGTCGATGCCGAGTACGGCGAGATCGAGGAGGACGGTCATACCTTCCTGTTCACGCTCAACGACGATTACGTGATCGACGCGAACGTCGAGGGCAACGTCGCGCGCTGGATCAACCACAGCTGTGCGCCCAACTGTGAGGCGGTGCTCGAAGAGAACGCCAAGGGCAAGACGCACAAGGACAAGGTCTACATCGAGGCGATCCGCGACATCGCCGAGGGCGAGGAACTGTCCTACAACTACGGCATCGTGCTTGACGAGCCGCATACCCCGGCGCTGAAGAAGCTGTGGGGCTGCCGCTGCGGTGCCGCGAACTGCACCGGCACCATGCTGCAGCCCAAGCCGGGCGAGGCGCCGGTTGGAGAAGCGAAGGCGGCGGGCAAGGGCGAGCCCGCGGACCCTGGCGAGGTGACCGCACGCAAGCCGGCGAAGCAGGCCTCCAGGCCGGATGTGGATGTGCCCGCCGCAAAGGAGTCGCCCGCCGGCGGGAAGGCCAGGAAGGTCGGGACGCGACCGGATGCCGGCCCCGTCAACAAGCCTTCGCGCAAGAAGGCCACGAAGAAGGTCGGCAAGTCGGAGCCAGCCGGTGCCAGGAAGAAGTCGGTGCCGGCGAAGCGGCGGAAGGTTGCGAAACGGCGCTGATCAGAGATCGTCCTGGCCGGGGAAGTTGAATACCAGTTCACCGACCCGTAGCGCCTTGCCGGCGGCGGGCCAGCGTTTGTCGTCGCTGCGGTATTCCGTGTCACCTTCCGGGTATGCCTCCGCGGCGGCATCGGGCGCGGGGGCGAGGCGGACGATGTGGCGGCCGGGAATGCCCGAAACCGTTTCGAGCTTGCCGCCGTTCCAGTCGGCCACGTGCCCGCCGTAGTCCCAGGACAGGCCGTAGTAGGTCACCGGCGCGCCGTTGACGGCAACCAGCTGATCCAGCGTCATGCCCATCTGCACGCCGCTGGCGAAGCGCCAGCGTGATTGCACATCGTCGATCGCAACGGCCGAGAGCCCGCGCAGGCGCTGTTCGTCCTGGAAGTAGACCAGTGCGCGTCGCGTCGGGTCGTTGGCGAACAGTTCGAGGCCGCGTGTCGTCTCGCCCTCGGCCAGCGGCAGGTCATCCACGATGCGGACATTCGCCTCGCCAAAACGCGCGCGCAACGCCTCGGGCGTGGTGTC
>JAEXBT010000198.1 GCA_023393895.1 Pseudomonadota bacterium | reverse complement strand
TCTCCAGGTCGATCCAGATCAGGCGGGTATCGGGTACATCGCGTGTCGACATGGTTCGCGGGATCGTGGCGTTGTTGGCATGATAGCGGCTCCCCTGCACACGCACGGCCATGTTCCCGGGATTCGACGCCAACCACCACGCCATCCTCACCGCGATGCTGGCGCCCGCACTGCTGATGACCGCAACCGCCTCGCTGCTGGTGTCGGCCAATGCGCGGCTGGCCCGCGTGGTGGATCGCCTGCGCGCGCTGATCGTGGAATGGAACCACGACGCACCCGATCGCAGCTGCCGCGAGGACCAGATCGGACGCCATCGGCTGCGCGCCCACCTGGTCCTGCGCGCCTGCCAGATGCTCTATATGGCGATGGGAAGCTTCGTCGGTACCAGCCTGGCGCTGGCCACCGATGCGTTCCTGGGGTTCCGGCTGGGCATGGTACCCACGATCCTCGCGGTGCTCGGCGTGGTATTCCTGCTCGCGGCCTCGCTCTGGATGTGGCGGGAAGTCAGCCTGTCGGTTCGCAGTTTCGACAGCGAGCTCGACGAAGAAATGTTGCGCCGGCGCAGCTGATCAGCGCGGCGGTCGCGTCCGTTTGGCGCGGAAGTATGCGCGGAGCATGGCGCCGGCCTCATCCGCCAGCACGCCACCGGTGACTTCGACACGATGGTTATGGCGCGGATCGGCGATCAGGTCGAAGACGCTGCCAGCGGCGCCGGTCTTGGGATCGAACGCGCCGAACACCACCCGCCCAATGCGCGCGTGGATCATCGCCATGGCGCACATCGCACAGGGCTCAAGCGTCACGTAGAGCGTGCATCCCACCAGGCGATGGTTGTCCAGCGCGAGACCAGCGCGCCGCATCGCGACGATCTCCGCATGCGCGGACGGATCGCGTCCGGTGATGTTGAGGTTCCAGCCTTCGCCGATGACAGCGCCGTCCGGCGCCACCAGCAGCGCGCCGACCGGGATTTCATCGTCTTCCTGCGCGCCGCGCGAGGCCAGTTCGAGTGCGCGACGCATGTAGCCGATGTCCTCCGGCAGTCCCGGAACAGCAGATGGCGAAGGCACAGGCGGAGCGACTGGCATGCGGTTCAAGACTGGCTTGCGCGGATGGCTAGACTACACGCATGATCGTTTCCGGAGGCAGCATGTCGGCCCCAGTGGATTCCAACGAAGTCGCGTACCTGCGCGAGCGCATCGCGACGGTACAGGCGCGCATCGACGCGGCCTGCGCACGGGCCGGACGCAACCCAGCCACGGTCCGCCTGTTACCGGTCAGCAAGACCGTTCCCGCGTCCCGTTTGCGCGCTGCCCATGCCGCCGGCTGCGACTGGCTGGGCGAGAACAAGGTGCAGGAAGCGTTGGGCAAGTGGCGGGAGATGGACGATCTGGGCGATCTCAAGTGGTCGATCATCGGGCACCTGCAGACCAACAAGGCACGCGACGTGGCGCGGTTCGCTTCGGAGTTCCAGGCGCTCGACAGCCCGCGCGTGGCGGAGGCGCTTGATCGCCGGCTGCAGGCCGAAGGCCGCGCGTTGGACGTCTTCGTGCAGGTGAACACCTCCGGCGAAACCAGCAAGTTCGGGCTCGATCCGGAAGATGCCGCGGCGTTCGTACGCAGCCTGTCCGCGTTCCCCAGCCTCAACGTCAGGGGACTGATGACGCTGGCGCTGTTCTCGGACGATCTCGCCGCGGTCCGCGCCTGCTTCGTTCGACTGCGACAGTTGCGTGACGACATCGCCATGTTCAGTGATGCCCGTGAACTGTCGATGGGCATGTCGGGCGATCTCGAGTTGGCGATCGCCGAGGGCGCCACCGTCGTACGGGTCGGCACTGCCATCTTCGGTGCGCGCCCTACCCCGGACAGCCACTACTGGCCGGAGCAGCCCTTCAGCGATTGACGCGCATGAGAAATGCCGTGGGGTCTTACTCCCCGCAGCGTGGCAGTTCCGCTGTCGGAATGGGCGCTCCGTTTCGGGTCAACCCGCTGCGCGTGGCGGCCTGCTGCCGCGATGCGATCAGGCAGTACACCGCCTCCCTGCCGTCGGCCATCAGGGCCCAGTCGGAGGCGAGCAGCTGGTTGTGATCCCGCGCATCGGCATCCGCGCCGTGATCGAGCAGGAACCGGACGATGGACAACGGTGCGCCTTCGGCAGCCACCATCAGCGCGGTTTCCTGATTCGAGCCACGCGCATTGACGAGTTGCGGCCACTCCGGGTGCGCCGCCAGCACGCCCAGCAGTGCCAGTTCATCGGATTCAACCAGTTCCAGCTTCCTTCCCTGAAGCCCGGCCACGGCACGGGTCGTGTTCCAGTCAGCCAGCCCGACGAGGAAGGCATGGCCGCCGGCCCTTGCCGGATGGGCGCCGGCAGCAAGCAGCTTCTGCATGATCGCGTGGTCGCGCCGGAACAGGGCGAGATCCAGGGGTACGTGACCTCCTTCGGTCATGGCCGCATCCGGATCAGCGCCCTTCGCCAGCAACAGAACGACCAGCACAAGCTTTCCCGAAAGGATGGCGTACATCAGCGGCGTGGCACCCTGCAGATCGCGTGCATCCACGGTCACGCCCTGCTCGAGCAGCATGTGCGCGGTATCGAACGCCCCGCCGCTGGCCGCGGCATGCAGTGCTGAGCGCCCCATGGCGTCGCTGGATAACGC
>JAEXBT010000188.1 GCA_023393895.1 Pseudomonadota bacterium | reverse complement strand
CCCCAACCTGATCGAAAGGATGCCGAAATGAACGATTATGATCACGTGCCGCCGCCCCCTGGCGCTGGCGACAACCGTGATGATCGCCTGTGGGCGGCAGGTGCCCACGCGGGTGCGTTCGTTGCCGCGATCTTCACCAGCTGGTTCGCTGGCATCGCCGGCGCGGCAGCCGCATTGGTGGTGTGGTTCCTCGTGAAGGACCGCTCCGCCTTCGCCGCCGAGCATGCCAAGGAAGCATTCAACTTCAATCTCAGCATGTTCATCTATGCGGTCGCAACGATCGTGCTGGTGGTATTCACGCTGGGCATCGGCATCATCGTCGCGCTGCCGCTGTGGATCGTGCTGGGCCTGACCTGGCTGGTGTTCACCGTGATCGCGGCCATGAAGGCCTGGGAAGGCGCGCCCTACCGCTACCCGTTGACGATACGCCTGTTCAAGTGAGGCGAGTTGTTCGGGCGCGGCCTCAGTGGTCGCGTTCGACGACGCGGCGCGCGAGCCAGGCCAGCGGCTCGGTATCCCCCGGGATGTCGGCAAGCGCTTCGTGCATCGTCGCGGACAGCAGTTCAAGCCTCTGACGCGAACCGGGGATGCCGATCAGCGCGGGGAAGGTCGACTTGTCCTGCAGCGCATCCTTGCCGGCGGTCTTGCCGAGCGTGGTGCTGTCGCCTTCGATGTCGAGCAGGTCGTCCCTGATCTGGAAGGCGAGACCGAGGGCCTCGGCGTACCTGTCGAGCGCGTGGCGCGCTTCTGCCGAGGCGTCGGCCGCCATCGCGCCGAGGCGCACTGCCGCGCGCAGCAGGGCACCGGTCTTGAGCGCATGCAGATGTTCAAGCTCGGTGAGAGCGATACGCTGGCCAGTCGCGTCGATGTCCAGTGCCTGTCCACCGCACATGCCCGCGGCACCGGCGGCTTCGGCGAGCTCGCGCAGCATCGCCACGCAGCGCGACGGATCCAGCGGCGCCTGGGCAAGTCGCTCGAACGCCAGTGATTGCAATGCGTCGCCGGCGAGGATCGCAGTGGCCTCGTCGAAGGCGACGTGGACAGTCGGCTTGCCACGGCGCAGGTCGTCATCGTCCATCGCCGGCAGGTCGTCATGCACCAGCGAGTAGCAATGGATCAATTCGACCGCGAGCGCAGCGTCATCCAGCGCGGAATCGGGCGCGCCGAGGGCGTGGCCGGTGGCGTAGGCGAGCAGCGGGCGGATGCGCTTGCCGCCGGCCAGCGCGGCGTGGCGCATCGCCGCGTGCAGGCGGTGCGGCGAGGCTTCGGCTGCCGGCAACGCCTGTTCGAGCGCAGCCTCATGGCGCGCCAGCCATGCGGCGAGGCGCGCCTTCGCGGCATCGGTTTCAGTCATCGCCGTCGATGAAGGGCTCGGCGCTGGCGGGGTCCTGAGGATCGGACAGCAGCCGCACGCGCAATTCGGCCTGCTCGAGCGCGGTCTGGCACTTGCGGTACAGCCCGACGCCGCGTTCGTAGGCAGCCAGCGATTCCTCCAGCGAGAGATCGCCGGTCTCCATCTTCTCGACCAGTTGCTCGAGTTCGTCGAGCGAATGCTCGAAATCGGCGACCGGGGAGGCTTCTTTTTCGGATTGCTTGCGGGCCATGACCGAAGTGTGAGGGGCGTGGATGACCGGGTCAATCGGTGCCATATGACAGCCGTGCGCGGTGGCGCGCCAGCCATTCGGCCAGCGGCGCTGACAGCAGATCGCCGGCGGCGAGCACTTGGCCGCGTGCATCGCTCAGCAGCGGCAACGCGGCGCGACGCCAGGGCGGGATACCGGCAGCCTGCAGCGCGCGCTTGAGGTCATGGTGATGCTGCCGCCCCGGCAGACGGATGCGTTCGCCGCCCTGGCGCGCGTGGAGCTGGATCGATTCCTCGAAAGCGGGTGCACCGATGAGCCCCAGCACCACGCCGTTCGGAAGCTGCAAGGGCTGCCGTCCATCCCAGACGGTCCGGAAATCCGCAGGCAGTGGCGCGATGCCATCGTCGATATGGAGCGCGTCACGCCAGCGCAGCAGCGCCGCACCGGCCCAGCGGCATTCGGCGGCCCGATCAGCCGGAGCGATGGCAAGTTCATCTTCCACCCAGGAGACCAGCCGGGCGGGGGCTTCGGGCAGTCCTTGTGCCAAGACCCAGCCGCGCAGCGCGCGTGCACGGGCGGCGCGGGGCAGGGCGCGCAGGCATGCGAGTGGCAGCGGGACGATCTCGGTATTGAAGGCGGCTTCGGCATCGGCCTGTTGCAGCAGCGTGAGCGCATCGGCTTGCAGTGCCGCCACACGCGAGAACGCGGCGTCCGCGCCGGGCCAGCGCTGGCGCAGCAGCGGCATCACTTCCTGCCGGAGGAAATTGCGATCGACATCGATGGAGGCATTGCTCGGGTCCTCGATCCAGCCCAGCGCGTGATGGACGGCGTGATCGCGAAGCATCTTGCGCGAGAGGGCCAGCAGCGGCCGCCACAGCAGGCCGTGGGCGAAGGTGCGCAGCGGCCGCATCGCCGCCAGACCATCGGGACCGGAACCGCGCAATGCGCGCAGCAGGAGGGTTTCGGCCTGATCGTCGCGATGATGCGCCAGCACCAGCGTCTCGCCATCGCGCAGCACGCGCTCGAACGCGGCGTGGCGTGCCGCACGCGCGGCGGCTTCCGGGCCTACATCGACATCCACCACCTGCACGTGTTCGACGTGGAGCGGAATCCCGAGCTTCGCGCAGAACCGTTCGCAATGGCGCTCCCAATGATCGGCATCGGGCTGCAATCCGTGATGGACGTGGATCGCGCGCACGCGTCCGGGGTGCGTCCGTGCCAGCGCATGCAGCAGCACCGTGGAATCCATGCCGCCGCTGAAGCCGACCAGGAACGGGCCGGTGGCATGGCCTTCCGGTCCGGATGCCAGGGCCCGCGTCACCGCACCGGGCTGGATGCGGTCCATCGCTGGGTCAGGCGTAGGCGCCGTAGCCGCGCAGCCGCGCGTAGCGCTGATCGACGAGTTGCTCGACCGGCATCTGCTCAAGCGCATCGAGCTGGTTCATGATCACCGCCTTCAGCCGCTTGCCCATCTGCAGCGGATTGCGATGCGCGCCGCCGATCGGCTCACGCACCACCTTGTCCACCAGTCCGAGCTGCTTGAGTCGCTTGGCGGTAATGCCCATCTGCTCGGCGGCATCCTTGGCCTTGGCCGCATCCTTCCACAGGATCGAGGCGCACCCCTCGGGCGAGATCACTGAATAGGTGCCGTACTCGAGGATGTTGGTGACATCGCCCACGCCGATCGCCAGCGCGCCGCCGGAGCCGCCTTCGCCGATCACGTTGCAGATGATCGGCACGCGCAGTTCCGCCATCTCCATGAGGTTGCGCGCAATGGCCTCGGACTGGCCGCGCTCCTCCGCACCGATGCCGGGATACGCACCGGGGGTGTCGATGAAGGTGATGATCGGCAGGCCGAAGCGCTCGGCCAGCTTCATCAGACGCAAGGCCTTGCGGTAGCCCTCCGGGCGCGGCATGCCGAAGTTGCGGCGGACCTTGGTCTTTGTGTCGCGGCCCTTCTGGTGGCCGAGGATCAGCACGCTGCGGCCATCGATGCGGCCCAGGCCGCCGACGATCGCAGGGTCATCGGCATAGGCGCGGTCGCCGGCGAGTTCCTGGAACTCGCTGCACATGATCTTGATGTAGTCGTTGGTGTAGGGCCGCGCCGGATGCCGCGACATCTGCGAGACCTGCCATGGCGCCAGGTCTCGGAAGATGTGCGCGGTGCGCTGGCGCAGCTTGTCCTGCAGCGCCTTGAGCTCGGCGTCGATGTTGACGGCCTGGCCGTCACTGGCGGTCCGCAGTTCCTGGATCTTCGTTTCCAGGTCGGCGATCGGCTGCTCGAAATCGAGATAATTCGGGTTCATTCGCTGCATGTTGGCGGCAATTAGGCCGATGTTGGGCGGATATTCCGGTCCGGATGGCGCCGGGCAGGGGTCGCCAGTCTAGCGGATGCCGGCCCGTGCTCCATACGCTGCGTTCATGTGCGGTGACGGCGCGGCCTCAAGTCCACGGCTTGCCCAGTGCCAGTCGCACCGTGCGCACGCCCGGCTGCGCGCGCAGGGTGGCGGCGAGTTCAGGTTCGATGCGGATGCCATGCCGGCCGTTGAGGTCGAGCTGGCCGGCCGCGCCCTCGCGGATCAGCTCGAAGCGGATCGGGGTCGGGCCCGGGCGATGCCGGTCGAGCACCGCATCGACCGCCTCCAGTGCGCCGGGGACGCGCAGGTCCAGCCGCAGCGCCAGCCGCAGGGCGTGGGTGGCGCAGACCTGGGCGAAGTCCCAGCAGCGCCGCGCGCGCAGGCTGAAGCCGCCGGAGAACTCGTCCTCGCGCAGGCCGCCCTCGATGATCAGGATGCGGTCGCGGCCCAGCATGGCGGCATAGTCAGTGAAGGTCTCGGCGAAGAACGCGCACTCGATGCGCCCACGGCCATCCTCCAGTTGCACGAAGGCCTGTGACTCGCCCTTGCGGCGCATCCCGGTGACCTGTCCGGCCAGCACCACGGTCTTCTCGGGCCGCCAGCGGCGCTTCTCGTCCTCGGCGCGTTCGCTCCAGACCTTCTCCAGCTGACCGAGGTGGAAGCCGGTCAGCGCGACCAGATCGTCGCGGTAGGGATCCATCGGGTGGCCTGACAGGTAGAACCCGAGCGTCTCGCGCTCGTGGCGCAGCTTCTCGGCGAGCGGCCAGTCATGGGTTTCCGGCAGTTCGATGGCGAGCGCCGGCATCGCCGCATCGCCCGCATCCATCGCGCCGAACAGCGACACCTGCCCGGCTTCGCGTTCGCGCGCAAGCTGCTCGCAGGCCTTCAGTGCCTCCGGCAGCTGCAGCAGCAGCGAGGGCCGGTTGCTGCCCAGCGCATCCAGCGCGCCGGCATGGATCAGCGCCTCCAGCGTCCGGCGGTTGAGCTTGTTCGATTCCACCCGCCTGCAGAAATCCAGCAGGTCGGTGAACACGCCGTCCTTCGTGCGTGCATCGATGATCGCTTCGCAGGCGCCGCGGCCAACGCCCTTCACCGCACCCAGTCCGTAGCGGATCGTGGCAGGGTCCATCGCCTCAAACATATAGGCCGAGGCGTTCACGTCCGGCGGCAGCACGGCGAGGCCCATGTCGCGCGCCTCATCGAGGAATCCGACGACCTTGTCGGTGTTGTCCATGTCCGAGGACAACACCGCGGCCATGAACTCGGCCGGATAGTGCGTCTTCAGCCAGGCGGTCTGGTAGCTGACCAGCGCGTAGGCGGCGGCGTGCGACTTGTTGAAGCCGTAGCCGGCGAACTTCTCCAGCAGGTCGAAGATCGGCCCGGCGACCTTCGGCTCGAGGCCGTGGTGTTCCTTGGCGCCGGCCTCGAACTTGATCCGCTCCTTGGCCATCTCCTCGGGCTTTTTCTTGCCCATCGCGCGGCGCAGCAGGTCGGCGCCGCCGAGCGAATAACCCGCAAGGATCTGCGCGGTCTGCATCACCTGTTCCTGGTACACCACCACGCCATAGGTGGGGGCCAGCACCGGTTCCAGCAGCGGATGCGGGTAGACCACCTCGGCGCGCCCGTGCTTGCGCTCGATGAAGTCCGGGATCAGGTCCATCGGGCCGGGGCGGTACAGCGAAACCAGTGCGATCAGGTCCTCGAATCGGTCGGGCAGCGCGCGCTTGAGCAGCTCGCGCATGCCGCGTGATTCGAACTGGAACACCGCCACCGTATCGCCGCGCGCGAACAGTTCATAGGTCGTCCGGTCGTCTAGCGGCAGCGCCGCGATGTCCAGCGGCGGCTCGCCCGCGGCTTGCCGGCGCGCGTTGATCGCCTTCACCGCCCAGTCGATGATGGTCAGCGTGCGCAGGCCGAGGAAGTCGAACTTGACCAGGCCGATCGCCTCGACGTCGTCCTTGTCGAACTGCGTCACCGGGTTCTTGCCGAGACCGTCGACATCGTGTTCGGCGAACAGCGGGCAGAACTCGGCCAGCGGCTCGGGTGCGATCACCACGCCACCGGCATGCTTGCCGGCGTTGCGGGTGAGGTCCTCCAGCTGCAGTGCGAGGTCGAGGAGGTCGCGGACGTCGTCCTCGTCGCGGTAGCGCGCGATCAGCTCGTCGCTGCGCCAGGCATCGTCCTTGCGCGATTTCTCGGTGCGGCCGAGCGCGTCCTCAAGGCCGATGCCGAGCGTCATCGGGATCAGCTTGGAAACGCCATCCACCAGGCCGTACGGGAACCCGAGCACGCGGCCTGCATCGCGCACCACCGCTTTCGCCGCCATCGTGCCGTAGGTGATGATCTGGCTGACCCGTTCGCGGCCGTACTTGCGCGCGACGTAATCGATCACCTCGTCGCGGCGGTCCATGCAGAAGTCGATGTCGAAGTC